>DASSIC010000097.1:0-15276 GCA_035692325.1 Gemmatimonadaceae bacterium
CCCCGGCATCCAACGCGCCGTTGCCCGGCATGGCGTAGCGACGGCTCGTCCCCTCGGCTCGCGCCGTCACCCAGCCCTCGTCCGAGAGGGTCTTGAGGTGGCGGCTCACGGTGCTCTGCGGAAGCTGCAGCGCGCTGCACAACTCTCCCACCGTCAGCTCGTGGCGGTCGAGCAGCAGGAGCAGCCGGCTCCGGGTGGGGTCGGCGAGCGCCGAGAGGCGGTCGAAGAAAGGGCGGGCCTGTATCATCCGTATATCCGGATGAAAGGTTGCTTGTCGCGGTGTCGCCGTCAAGCCCCTGGAGCCGCCCAGCGACCCCTACCGGTCGGAGCGGAAATCGGCTGGACGCGGCGTGATGGGCATCTTCACCGTCGTCAGGCTCGCGATCGACCGGCCAGGCGGGGCGGTGACCGCCACCGCGCAAAGCCGGGAGAGATGCCCGGCGGTCAGGTGGTCCCAGTCTTCCGGCACCTGGGCGAGCCGTCGGCGCTCCGTTCCGTCTTCCCGCTCGAACACCAGCCAGCCGTTGCGATAGCTGGCCTCCATGAGGTGCGCACGCGCCATCGGCGTCTCGACGTGCCACACCCGCCAGCGTGTTCCTTCCGCATCCTGAAACGTCAACAGACCCACGAGACTGCTCCTGCTCTGCTGTCCATCCGCGCGTGTGAGGGATCGCCCCTGCGTGCACTCATCACCGAGCGGCAAGTTGCATTCCGCCTGGTTGTTTGCCGCCCCCGCTTCGCCGCCGCATGTTGGCGTGTTCCTCACGGCTCTCCTCTCTCTCACTACCCACCGATGCCCACGTCGTTCACTCCAGACCACAGCGTGACGCGACGCGCCTTCGTCGGCACTGCCGCAGCGACGGCTGCCGCAACGCTTCTGCCCACCCACGGCGCGATGGCGACGACGGTGCCACACCCAGCACCTGCCGCTGCACCGTTCGCGTTGGAGGACGCAACGATCGCCGAGCTGCAGGAGGGAATGCGAAGCGGCCGTTACACCGCCCAAGGCCTCGTGGAACAGTATCTCGGTCGCATCGAGTCGCTCGATCGGCAGGGGCCGGCATTGCGGCACGTGCTCGAGACGAACCCCGACGCGTTGGCGATCGCCGCGGCGCTCGACGCGGAGCGGCGCAATGGGCGCACGCGCGGTCCGCTCCACGGCATCCCCGTGCTGGTGAAGGACAACATCGACACGGCCGATCGCATGACGACGACCGCGGGCTCGCTGGCGCTCGAAGGCTCGCACGCCGCGCGCGATGCGTTCGTCGTCGAGCGGTTGCGCGCAGCCGGCGCCATCGTGCTCGGCAAGACCAACCTGAGCGAGTGGGCCAACTTCCGTTCCACCCACTCGTCGAGCGGTTGGTCGGGCCGTGGTGGGCAGGGAAAGAATCCGTATGCACTCGACCGCACGCCGTCGGGCTCGAGCTCGGGATCCGCCGGCGCAGCGGCTGCCAGCTACTGTGCCGTCGCCGTCGGAACCGAGACAGACGGCTCGGTGACGTCGCCCTCCGCCGCCTGCTCGCTCGTCGGGATGAAGCCGACCGTCGGTCTCGTGAGCCGCACCGGTATCATCCCGATCGCGCATTCGCAGGATACCGCCGGTCCGATGGCACGCACCGTGACCGACGCAGCCATCCTGCTGACCGCACTCGCCGGCGTCGATCCGCGCGATGCGGCGACCGCGGCGAACCGGGCCACCGCGGTGGACTACACGCGGTTCCTCGATCGCGATGGACTCCGCGGCGCCCGCATCGGCGTCGCGCGGAAGGTCTTCACGGGATACAGCGCGACGGCCGACGCCGCATTCGAACAGGCCCTCCTCGCGATGAAGGACGCCGGCGCCGTCCTCGTCGATCCGGCCGACATCGCCACCGCCGGCAAGTTCGACGACGCAGAATTCGAGGTGCTGCTGTACGAGTTCAAGGCCGATCTGGAATCGTATCTGCGCAACCTGCCAGCCGGCGCGCGCGTTCGCACCCTCGACGATCTCATCGCCTTCGACAAGGCGCACGCCGCGGACGAGCTGCCCTACTTCGGCCAGGAGATCTTCGAGATGGCGGCGAAGAAGAAAGGGCTCTCAGCACCGGCGTACCGAAAAGCACTGGCGAAATGCCGAACGATGTCGCGCACGCAGGGGCTCGATGCGACGTTCGCCAAGCACCGCCTCGATGCGCTCGTCGCGCCGACGCAGGGTCCGCCTTCGGTGATCGATCTGGTGAATGGCGAGAAGTACACGGGCAGCAGCACGACGCCGTGCGCCGTCGCCGGATATCCCGCCATCACCGTGCCGATGGGCTATGCCTTCGGACTCCCGCTCGGCATCACCTTCATGGGGCGCGCGTGGAGCGAGCCGGTGCTTCTGAAGTACGCCTTCGCGTTCGAGCAGGCCACGAAGGCGCGTCGTGCGCCGCGATACCTCGCCACCGCCGAGCTCTCGCGGGCCTGATCACCCAGACGAGGACGGGGGCCGGCGAACTGTCGCCGGCCCCCGTTCCATGTCACGACTGCACGCGGTCAGCTGCCGATGAGCGGATTGTTGAGCCGCTCAGCCGCGGGAAGCGGGAAGCATATCTGGTTGCCATACGTGCCGCCGAAATGATACGGCGTGCCGGCCACCGGCTGCACGGCGATGCCGAACCGGATGATGTCCTCGAGATGCTGTCCCTCGAGGAAGAGCTCGCGACGGCGCTGATCGATCAGCTCGGCGAGATACTGCGCCTGCGTGGTCCCCGTGAAGACGCCCTGATTTCCCCGCGCGCGTTCCGCGTTGAGGATCGGCAGCGCCGCGGGAAGGTTGCCGGCGCGGATCTGCGCCTCGGCGATGATCAGCTGCGCCTCCTGATACTTCGCGAAGGGGATTGGTGTACTGAGCGTCGTGTACTTCGTCTGATACCAGTGACGAATGCCGGTTGCACTGGTGCTGGAGCCCTGCGTGACCGGCACGCGCGGATCGCCCGTCATGCTGCGATAGGGATCGCCCACGGAGCTGGACGTGTTCGTCGACGAGTTGTCCGAGAACACGAGGTTGTTGCGTCGGTCGACCGCCGTCGAATAGGTGGCGTTGCGCACGTACCCGGCAGGAATCTGCTGCGCGTCGGCCAACGCGCCGGCATAATCGCCGAGATCCAGACGTGCCCGGGCGCGGCCGAGGTACGCGAGACGCAGGCTGTCCGCTACCGCGGCGCTGGGATTGGTGACGGCCTGTGCAGCCGTGATGGACTCGGTGAATCGCGCGATCGCCAGCTTGTAGGCACTGTCGCGCGCGATCTCGCCGCCGTAGGCGATGGTGCGATCGGGATTGATCGACGAGAAGGCCAGCGTGCAGAAGCCCTCGCCGAGGAGGAGATAGGAATACCCGTTGTACGCGGCGGTGTAGGCGATGAGCTTCGTCCGATTGGCGACCTGCGCGTCCGTCCAGCTCTTGAGGTAGTTGAGCGCCGTTTCCGAGGTCTGCCGCGCTGTCTGCAATGGCGTGTAGATCCCGAGTCCCACGCACGAGTTGGTGGCGTAGCGGCCATCGGTCGGGAGCGTGCTCCGGCGATCCGACGGCACGCGATCGGCGGTCTGCTGCGCGTAGATGAACTCCTCGCCCACCGTGGCGCTCTGCACCACGTACGCGGCATACGCACACTCGAAGTCGGCGATGGCGCCCGACACGAGCAGCTGCGCGTTCGCCGGCACCTCCACGTTCTCGGCCGGAATGCGGCTCGTCGTCTCGACCTCGAGCGGGTTGCCACACGCCGTCACGATCGCGAGGGCCGCGGTGGCCAGCAGCGCGAGCGGATTCGTTCTGCGGATTCCGTCAAGCATGGAGGTCAGCTCTCGAGTTGTTGGGTGGCGTCTCATCGATCACCAGCCGAGGTTCAAGCTGACCACCCACTGCGTGGCCTGCGGATTGGTCGTCTGGTCGAACAGCGAGAAGTTTCCGCCGCGCGTGCCGCCGAGGAAGAACGCCTCGGGGTCGAGTCCGGGATAGCTCGTCCAGGTGTGCAGATTCCGGCCGGCGAGCCCGATCACCGCACGGCTGAAGCGGCCAAAGCGATTGAGATTCTCCGGCAGCTCGTAGGATACGCTGATCTCGCGTAGCTTCACGTAGCTCGCGTCGTTGATGTAACCGTCGGGCAATACGTCGGTCCCCGCCTTGAGGCTCGCGATGAGCTTCGGGTCGTAGTCCTGCGGGTAGTACCACTCACGGCAGCGCCGGTTGATCACGCAGCGGAAGCGCTGGCTGCCATCCACCTTCACGTAGTCGCGCTTGAAGTCGACGAGCCCCGATACGCGCAGGTTCCTGAACAGCGTGAACGTGTTCGTCACGGCGCCCTCGACGCGCGGCGTCGTGCGTCCGATGAACAGCGCCGGCGCGCTGCCGCAGGCGATCGTGCCCCCCTTGCCGTCGTCGCACAGCACGCTCGCCACGGTGCCGTTGGCGGCGAGGGTGGCCGACGCGATGCGCGGCGCGAAGTAGGAGCCGATGGGGTAGCCCACCTGATGTCGCGGTGCGAGGCCGCTGGCGACGACCACGAAGTCG
The DNA here is from genome assembly GCA_035692325.1 of Gemmatimonadaceae bacterium. Lineage (GTDB taxonomy): Bacteria > Gemmatimonadota > Gemmatimonadetes > Gemmatimonadales > Gemmatimonadaceae > AG11. Next base: position 4,529 of record DASSIC010000097.1, read on the forward strand.
GCGACGGGGCAGCTGTTCGGATCGGAGGTACCGATCACGTATCCGGGGCAGGTAGTCTGACGCCGAAGCTCCAGGATCGCCTGGGGTGTGCCGAGATTCTCGATCCGGTTGTCGTTGGTGGCGTAGCTGACGTTGAGGTCCCACACCACTTTCGGCATGTCGATCGGGCGACCGCGCAGCGCGAACTCGAGACCCGAGTTCCGAATGGAACCCACGTTGAACGGCTGGGTGCCGGGAATGCCGATCGACGGCGCGATCTGCCGGTCGAGAATCGCGTCGACCGTGCGCTTCCGGTAATAGGTCACCTCGGCACCGGCGCGGTCGTTGAGCGCGCCCAGATCAAATCCGAGCTCCATCTCCTTGCTGCGCTCGGGCCCGAGGTTCGGGTTGCCGATCGTGCTCGGAGTCACCGCGGGCACGTCACCGGGCCCGGTGGCGCTGCTGTACGCCTGCAGTGCGGAGAAGGTGATGGGCTGCTTGCCCGACTCGCCATACGCCGCGCGCAGCTTGAGCGCGTTGACGTACGGGATGCGCGAGTCGGCGCCTTCGATCGGGATCCAGCTCACGCTGAACTTCGGGTAGTACACGCGGTCGAAGTTCCGGCCGAACGCGCTGTTGTCGTCCGCGCGAAGCGCCGCGGTGACGAACAGCCGGTCGTTCCATCCCACCTGCTCCTGGGCGAACAGGCCGACGGTGGCATCCTCCTCGACGTCCTGACAGGTCGTGCGGCCCGTCGTCGTCGCATCCACCGTCGTCACCCCGACCGCGGGGAACTGCGAGCCGGCGGCGCAGGTGCGTTCGTAGTAGTTGCGATAGTACTGCGCGCCGAGCGACGTCGTGGACTTCAGTGCGCGCGGCAGGTCGAAGGTGCCGGCGGCCGAATAGTCGGCCGTGTAGTTGTTGATCGTGCGGAAGTTCATGTCGCGGTAGCCCAGCCCGCTCGTGCCGAGGAGCGCCTTGGTCAGCGAGTCCTCGGTGCGACGACCCAGCTCGCTGTTCTCCTCGCGCGTGCGGTCGACGCCGAAGTTGAGCCGATGCTTGAGCCACGAGGTGAGCTGCTGGTTCGCCTGCACGCCCCCCGTAAAGCGATCGACGATCTGGTAGAACTCGTAGAACGCGTCGTACTGGGTCGGCAGGCCGCTGTTGAATCCGCGCCGCGGGTTGGGGTCGCCGTTCGCCAGCGGCACCAGGTTGATCGGATTCGCGTTGACGACGCCGAGCGTCCGCCCCCCGCACCCCGCCTCGCAGGGCAGCGTGATGTTGCCGTTGGTGTAGCCGACGTTGAATCCCATGTCGACCGTCTGGCTCGGCACCACGTTCACGTTCAGCCGGCCGGTGCGGCGCTTCACGCCGTTCACCGGCTCCATGCCGCGGCTGTCCTCGAGTCCGAGCGCCGCGAAGTAGCGCGCCAGCTCGGAGCCCCCGCTGGTGGAGACGTCGAACTCGCCGATGCGACCGTGTGTGAACACCGGCGTGCCGCGCGCGTCCTCGAGCGCGATGAGGTTGATCGACACCGTGTCGAGCGCGCCCGCGGGGCCACCTGGTCTCGGGATCGGGAAGTAGTTGATGCGGAAGCGGTCCGCCGGATCCTGGAAGTAGTTGGTGCCGAGCCGGCTGGAGAAGTTCCAGCGCGCCCGCCCCGCTGCTCCCTTCTTCGTGATGATCTGGACGACGCCATTGGAGGCTTCGGTGCCGTACAGCGTCGCCGCGGCGGGTCCCTTGATGATCTCGATCGATTCGATGTCGTCCGGATTGATGTCGTTGATCCGGGAGATCGACGCGGAGCCGAACCCCTGGTTGATCGGACCCGACGCCGCCTGATTGTTGGACCGTACGCCGTCGATGTAGATCAGCGGCTCGTTCGAGAGCGAAAGGCTCGACGCGCCGCGGATGCGGATGCGCGCGCCGGTTCCGACGTTGCCGGTGGCCGGGTTCACGAACACGCCGGGCGAGCGACCGTTGAGCAGCTGCTGCACGTTGTTCACGGTACCGCGTTCGGTGACTTCGGCCGCATTCACCGTCGAGACCGCATTGCCGATCTCTCGGCGCGCCTGTCCGCCCAGTGTGCCCGTGACCACGACTTCGTCCAGCGCCACCGACTGCTCGGTCAGCGCGAAACGCAGGTTCGTCGCGCCCACGGTCACCGTCTGGCGCACCGGTCGGAATCCGATGCGGCGAACGTCGATCGTCACCGAAGTGCCCGAGAGCCCGCCGAGACGGAAGCGGCCGTTCGGGTCGGTCGTCGTGCCGATCGCCGTGCCGGGCACCATCACCGTGACGGCGGGCACGCCGGCGCCCGTTGCGCCGCTGACGACCGTGCCGGCGATCACCCCGGATTGCGCGGCAGCCGTGCTCGTGAGCAGCGCGGTGACGAGCGAGGCAATGAGGAGCGAGACGCCGCGCCGGCGACGCCGGGGCGCGTCGGTCGTGACCGGAGGACGAGCTGCGGGGGAAGTCGCGAACGACATGACACACTCCATGAAGAGGAATGCGAACGCTGCCGACGAGGGCCGCTGCGCTCGGCAGCTTGGGCGGGTGGCGACGCCCGGGGGGAACATGCCGAGCGATTTTCGCGCTGACAAGAAGAACGAAACGACGAAGCGCCCTCCGGCTGTACTTCGCCGGAGGGCGCTTCGTCATGGAGCCGTCGGATCAGGGATCGATTCCGATGTCCTGATCGTCCTGATCGTCGTCCTCGTCGCCGCCGGCGAAGCCGCCCGCTGCGCCGCCGCCCGGCAGACGCTCGACGTGCAGGATCTGCCTGAGCCTCTCGCCGCCGACGCTGATGGTGACGAGGTAATCCCCGGTGTTCACGAGCGGCGCGCCGCCGCGCCCACCACCGAAGCCGCCGCCACCGCCACCGCCGGTGCGGAACAGCTGCGCGATCTGACCGAGTTGACCGGGATCCACCGGTGCGGCTTCGCTCACCCCTTCACCCTGCGCCGCCGCGGCGCCACGGGCTGGTGCGCCCTCGCCCGGCCGCGGATTGAAGCCGCCGCCTCCCTGGCCGCGCCCGCCGCCGCCGCCGCCACCGCCGAATCCGAACATCTGCGCGAGCCCCTGGGTGTTGCCGCCAGCGGTGGCGGTGCGCAGTCGATCGATCGTTTCCTTCGGCAGCGTCCCCGCCTTGTCGAGCGAGTCGATGACGAAGGCGATGCGCCGCGCCTGCACGATGGAATCACGCACCCCCGCGGGCGTGAGCGCCGGCCCCTTCGGTGCCTTGCCGCGGAGGTCCCAGGTCACCCTGTGCAGACCGGCGCCGCTGGGACCGTTGAGCGTGCGAATCGTGTCGCCGCTGGCGTCGGAGATCACGATGCGCGTCTGCTCACCGCGCGCGCCGCCGGCGAGCCGATACCAGATGTCCGCGCCGTACGCCGGGCTCGGCGCCTCGAAGATCCTGTGTCCCGCCGCCTGCCCCTCGACGGTGGGCTGGCCGTACTCGTACGCCACCTTCGGCGCGAACAGCGCCACGCTGCGCGACCGGATGCTGTCCGTGAGCTGTTCCAGCGGCGCGATGTCCACGATCCAGATCGAGCGACCGTGCGTGCCGGCGATCAGCTCGTGGTCTCGCGGATGGATCTTGAGATCGTGCACCGGCACGGTGGGCAGCCCATTCATGAACTTCTGCCACGAGCCGCCGCGATCCGTCGATACGTAGGCGCCGACGTCGGTTCCCACGAAGAGCAGCTTCGGATTGTACGGATCCTCACGGATCACGTGCACGAAGTCCGGCCCGCCCGTCGGCAGGTTCGCCGCGATGGAGCGGAAGGTGCGCCCGTAGTCGGTCGTGATGTACAGGTACGGCGTGAAGTCGTTCGTGCGATGTCCGTCGAAGGCGACGTAGAACACGTTGGAGTCCGCGGCGCTGGGCTCGATGCGATTCACCCATGTGTTCTTCGGCACCCCGGCGAAGCGCGCGGTGAGATTCTCCCACGTCGCTCCGTCGTTCCGCGACAGCCACACGTTCCCGTCGTCCGTGCCGGCGTAGAGCAGTCCGGCGCGGATCGGCGACTCCGCGAGCGCCGTGATCGTGCTGTGCGTCTCGGCACCGGTGTTGTCCGGCGTGATGCCGCCGGTCGTCTGCGTGCTCACCTTGATCTTCACCGGATCGTGCGTCGTGAGATCCGGTGAGATCGGCGTCAGGCTCTCGCCGCGGTTCGTGCTCTTGAGCACCTTGCTCCCGGCGGCGTAGAAGACGCTGCTGTTGTGCGGCGAGATGAAGAAGGGGGTGTTCCAGTTGAAGCGAACGTCCCAGTCGATGGAATCCGCCGCCGCGCGCCGCCGCAGATCCTCGACCCGCCGCTGCACGTCGCGCGACGCCGGCTGCGTGGTGTCACCGCGCGTGATGATGATCGAGTCCTCGAACTGCCGGTAGCGATTCCGCCAGCTCGGCTTCGTGAGCGGCGTGCGCTCACCCGTGGCCACGTTCACGCGGCTCATGTTGCCGCCTTGCGACTCGCTGTACACGGTGTTCGGATCGGTCGGGTCCTGCGCCGTATAGAAGCCGTCGCCGCCGCCCACGTTGAACCACATGGCGTTCGTGATCGGGCCCTGCCGGCGCCGGCTCGGGCCGCACCAGCTGCCGTTGTCCTGCAGGCCGCCGCACACGCGGTACGGGATCGCCATGTCGTACGACACGGCGTAGAACTGGCCGAGGGGCAGGACGTTCAGGAAATCGTAGTTCCCGCCGCGGTCCCACGTCTGCGACACGCCGCCGTCGTCGCCGACGATGAAGTGCTCGGGATCGTTCGGGTCGATCCACATCGCGTGATGATCCACGTGGATGCCCTGCGTCGCGGTGCGCGCCGTCTTCCCGCCGTCGTCGCTGAACAGCACGGGCGTGGAAGTGAAGTACACGCGCTCCGGATTCTTCGGATCGACGCGCACCTGGTTGTAGTAGAAGGGGCGCACGTTCGTGCCGTTGCGCTTCTCCCAGGTGACGCCACCGTCAACTGAACGGTACAGGCCTGACGGCCGGACCTGGGGCTTCGCGCTCTTGTCGCTCTTGCCGTTCATGACCGTGTCCGCCTCGATCATGACGTACATCGTCTTCGGGTTGCTGCGCGAGATGTCGAAGTTGATGCGTCCCTTCATCGTCTCCGGCAGACCATTGCCCTTCACCTCGGCCCACGTCTTTCCCGCGTCGGTGGACTTCCACAGGGCGGAGCCAGGGCCGCCGCTGTAGAGGAAGTACGGACCGCGCACCCGCTCCCAGCTCGACGCCCAGACCACGTCGGGGTTGCTCGGGTCGAGCTGCACGTCGACAAAGCCCGCCTTCTCGCTCACGAACTTCGCGAGCTGCCAGGTCGTGCCGCCGTCGGTGCTCTTGTAGAGACCACGTTCCCTGTTCGGACCCCACGCGTGTCCCAGCGCGGCGACGTACACCACGTTCGCGTTGCGCGGATCCACCACGATGCGCCCGATCTGCTGGGTCTCGGCGAGCCCCATGAACTTCCAGCTGCGCGCACCGTCGGTGGACTTCCATACTCCGCCGCCGGGCGAGATGGAGTTGCGCGAATCCTCCTCGCCCGTGCCGAGATAGACGACGGTCGTGTCGCTTGGCGCGATGGCGACGTCGCCGAGGGAGGCGACACGCTCGTTGTCGAACACGGGACGGAAGGTCGTCCCGGCGTTGGTGGTCTTCCACAGGCCGCCCGCCGCGGCGGCCACGTAGAAGGTCTTGGAGGGAGAGGGAATTCCCTCCACGTCGGTGATCCGGCCGCCCATGTTGGCCGGCCCGATCGGACGCCAGCGGAAGGCGGTGAGGAGGGTGGAGTCGAGCTGCTGGGAGACCGCGAGCCGCGGTGCCAGAGTGCCGGCGAGGACGACGCCGAGCAGGGGGATGATCGAGCGACGCATTTGGCTGTGGGGTGAGCGGGTGGCGTACGCAACGCATACGGTCCGCCATCGAGCATCGTTGACCATGCGCGGGACGAATTCTTGCGCCGGCAGCGTACACGGGAATGGAACGCACGGAGACCGGGACGCGGAGCGTGGCGGTGGCGGCAGAGACGGGTGAGCAGAAGCAGATCGAAGAGGCGAAGACCCTCGACGCGAAGACCGCCTATGAGGTCATCCGCGAGGAGGGGGAATCCGAGCTTCAGCGCTCGACGGCGGCGCTCTTCTGGTCCGGTCTCGCGGCCGGCCTCTCGATGGGATTCTCCTTTCTCGCCGAAGGCCTCCTGCGCGCGCACCTTCCGGATGCGGAATGGCGGCCGCTCGTGGCGAAGCTTGGCTACACCGTCGGCTTCGTGGTCGTGATCATCGGCAGCCAGCAGCTCTTCACGGAGAATACGCTCACGCCCATCCTGCCCCTGCTCACGCGTCGCACGATGGACTGCCTGCGGAACGTGCTGCGGCTGTGGGGAGCTGTGCTGGTCGCCAACCTGCTCGGTGCGCTCCTCTTCGCCCTCGCGGTTGGACGACTGGCCGTGGTCGAGCCACGGGTGCAGCGGGCGCTGAGTGACATCGCACGTGACTCGCTCCGGTTCGATGTGCCGACGACGCTGCTGCACGCGGTATTCGCCGGCTGGCTCATCGCCCTGATGGTGTGGATGCTCCCGGCGGTGAAGGGCGGGCGCCTGGGGGTCATCGTGCTGATGACGTACCTCGTGGGGCTGGGAGGATTCGCCCATGTGATCGCCGGCGCGAGCGAGGTGTTCTTCGCCGCCGTCCGCGGCGAGACCACGTGGCACGCCGTGCTGCTCGGCTTCATGGTCCCCACGCTGGTGGGCAACATCCTGGGCGGGGTCACGCTCGTGACGGCGCTCAACCATGCGCAGGCCACCAAGGGTGAATCGGGCGGCTGAGCGAGATTCGTTTGCGCAGGGCATGGACTCTCGCGTCGCTGCCCCCGATAATGCGGCATGCCTCCGACGATTACCGTGCTGCCCGCCGCCGGCACCGACGACGCCGACGTGGCGCAGGTGTTCAACTCCCTGCGTCGCCTCGTGCATGCGCTGCACAACGCCTCGCGCGACACCGAGCGTCGCCTTGGCGTCACGGGCGCACAGCTCTTCGTCCTCACCCAGCTTCGCGCGACGCCCTCGATCTCGATCAACGCGCTCGCCGAGCGCACCATGACGCATCAGAGCACGGTCTCCGTGGTCGTGCGTCGGCTCGTGCGGCGGAAGCTGGTGAAGAAGGTCCGTTCGACGGACGATGCGCGGCGGGTGGAGCTCACCCTCACCCCAGCGGGCAATGCGCTGCTGCGTCGGGCGCCGGAGTCGGTCCAGGTGCGGCTCGCACGCGCCATCGAGTCCATCGAGCCCGCCGAGCGTCAGATCCTCGCTCGTGGGCTCCAGCATCTCGTCCGCACGATCGGCGTCGACACGGGAGTGACGCCGATGTTCTTCGAATCGACCTGACCGGCAGAGCTACCGCAGCGGCACCTTCGCCACAGGTCCGGCGTTCCCCACCCGGTCGACCGCCGTCACGCGGACGTCGAGCGGCGCGGCGCCGGTGCGGGGACCGAGGACGATCAGGCGTTCCGCCGCCGGCACGATACGCGTCGACCAGCCCGCGCTCGTACGCGTCTGGATCACCCAGAGCCACGGCTCGCGTGCTCCGGTCAGATCGGTATCCACGACGCCGTTGCCGTTGCCGTCGCCATTCCCGTTGCCGGAGCTGTTGCCGCTCTCCGCGCGCTGAGGCGCGACGTCGAGCACCCAGAACCCCGACGCCGAGTCGCTGCGCAATGCGACGATCGGTGCGGCCGGTGCCCCACGACCGAGCCACGGCGTGGCCGGCACGAGCGCCGGCGCCGAGTACACCTCGCTCGCCAGCCGCTCGTCCAGCCGGTCCGGGTCGTCGAGGAAGACCTTCATGTTGAAGTGCACGTTCCCCGAGGCGCCCGGCTGCGCACGCGTGAGCCGGATCTGCTCGAGGATTTCATCGGTCCGCCACGCGGACGAGTTGGTGAAGCCCACCTTGCCCGTGTAGTTGCCGGGCCAGAGGTGACGCCCCTTCAGGTTCTGCTGCGTCCACCACTCCAGCAGCACGGGGTAGCTCTGCTCGGGGCGGTCGACGGCCCAGTACAGCTGCGGCGTGAAGTAGTCGACCCACCCTTCGTTGAGCCACTTCCGGGCGTCGGCGTACAGCTTGGAGTACTGATCGAAGCCGCGCACGGACGATGGATAGCCCGGCCGCCAGATCCCGAACGGACTCACGCCGAAGCGCACCCACGGCTTCACGGCGTGAATGCTGTCGTAGAGCTGCTTCACGAGCAGGTCCACGTTCTGACGCCGCCAGTCGTCCTTGGCGAGCGTGCCTCCGCCCTGTCGATAGCGCCGGTACGTCGCGTCGTCGGGGAAGTCGAGCTCGCGCCCCCGCTGCGTCTCCGGATATGGATAGAAGTAGTCGTCCATGTGCACGCCGTCGATGTCGTAGCGGCGCACGAGGTCGAGCACGACGCTCGTGGTGCGCGCGCGCACGAACGGGCTGCCCGGATCCATCCAGAGGTACTGCCCGTACCGGTACACCAGCTCGGGATGCGTCCGGCTGATGTGGTTCGCCGACGCCGGCCGCGTGGTCGAGTATCTCGCGCGGTACGGGTTGATCCACACGTGCATCTCGATCCCGCGCTTGTGCGCCTCGGCGGTCGCGAAGGTGAGGGGATCGTAGTACGGATCGGGAGCGCGTCCCATCTCCCCGGTGAGGAATTCGGACCACGGCTCGAGCGCCGACTGGTAGAGGGCGTCCGCGGCCGGCCGCACCTGCAGCACGATGGCGTTCATGCGCAGCTGCACGAGCTTGTCGAGGATCGCGATCAGCTCGGCCTGCTGCTGCGCAGTGGTCAGCCCTGGCTTGGACGGCCAGTCGATGTTGGTCACCGACGCGACCCACGCCGCGCGGAACTCGCGCGGTACAGCGGGGGGCGTGCTGTCGGACGAAACGCGCGCCTCCGCCTGTACCTGACCGCAGGCGGCGGTCGGCAGGAGCACGAACGGGATGAGCGCGGCGGTCGACGCGAAACGGCGGAGCAGACGCATGATCGGAGCAGGAGTGTTGACCGTGGCCGACGACGCGCCGCTCGATCGACTGAAGATCGAGCGCGGGATCGCCGGAGCACGAGCGGCCAGTAGTAGTACAGTATCGGGTGGTGCCCTGCATACACCAACCCGGCACCGAGGTACCGCCGACTCCGCTAGCGCACCGGTGCCTGCATCAGCACGCGGCGGTACACCGTGAGATATCGCGCCGCGCTGCGCTCCCAGCCGAAGTCGCGCGACATCGCCTCGCGCATCATCTCTTCCCACGAATCGGTCTCGCGATACTGGTCGACCGCGCGCATGGCGGCGCGCATGAAATCCGCGGGCGTGTAGTCGTCGAACAGGAAGCCGGTCACGCCATCCTCGATCGTGTCCGCCAGCCCACCCACGCGCCGCGCAACAGGGATCGTGCCGTAGCGCTGCGCGCGCATCTGCGTGAGACCGCAGGGCTCGTACTGCGACGGCATCAGGCAGAGATCGGCGCCGGCGAGCAGCAGGTGCTCGAACTCGTCGGTGAAGTCCAGCTTGACCGCAATGCGGCTCGGCGCCCGCTCGGCCAGCTCGGTCAGCATCGCCTCGTATCGCGCTTCGCCGTGTCCCAGGAAGACGTACTGCGCGTCGAAGGCGAAGTAGCCCGGATCGCCCAGGATGAGGTCGAGCCCCTTCTGCGCCACGAGACGCGCCGTGAGCGCGAAGATGGGGGCCTGCCAGCGGCTCAGCCCCGTCGCGCGCTGGAGCGCCACCCGGCACCGCTTCTTTCCCTGGAGATTCTCGAGCGAATAACGGCGCGGGATGAAGGTGTCGCGCGCCGGATCCCAGATGTCCTGGTCGATCCCGTTCACGATCCCCACGAGCCGGTCGCGGAGGGCGACGAACACGCCGTCGAGCCCGAAGCCGCCCTTCTCGGTGCGCAGCTCGTGCGCGTGCGTGGGGCTTACCGTGATCACGAGATCCGAGAAGACGAGCCCGCCCTTGAGCAGGTTCGCCCGGCCATACCACTCGAGCTGCCGGCTGTTGTACAGCGATGCCGGCAACCCGATCTCGGCCATCGTCGACTCGGGGAAGTGGCCCTGATAGCCGGCGTTGTGCACGGAGAGCACGGCGCGCACCCCTTCGTAATACGGGTGCGACATGAACTCCGTCTTCAGGTAGACGCTCGCGAGCGCGGTCTGCCAGTCGTGTGCGTGCAGAATGCTGGGCGCCTGCGGCATCAGGCGCGGCAGGGCCACGAGCACCGCACGCGTGAACAGCGCGTAGCGCTGCGCGTTGTCGGGATAGTCGCCCGCGGCGTCGCCGTACAGGTTCGGCCGATCGAAGTATTCCTCGCTCTCCACGAACAGCACTCGGGGGGTGCCCGGCGCCGGCGCCGCTGCCGACTCGAAGATGCGCGCCGTCTCGGTGCGCGGACCAACCCCGACCGCGAACGCTGGTCCCACCGGGACCAGCTCGACCCGCTCTCGGATCACGCCGTAGAGCGGCATGAACACGGTGACGGGAATGCCGGATGCGGCCTGATACTTCGCCAGGCTGGAGACCGCCTCGCCGAGGCCGCCCGTCCGCGCATACGGCGACAGCTCCGGCGCGAGGTGCACGACCGGCGCAGGGGTCCCGTCAGGGCGGACGAGCGGCGCCATGGGGGCACCCGGAATAGGCGTGGCCTGCACGTCGGTCCTCCGGGTGCGACTCGAGCGGCGCGTCGGCGTGGGGCGCTCGACCGACGGTTCGGCGACGCTACGAGGTGAGCTTGGCGCCATCGAG
>DASSIC010000098.1:0-5503 GCA_035692325.1 Gemmatimonadaceae bacterium
CACCGGACTCGCCGATACGCAGCGCACGCAGGTGACGCCGTTGGGCGGCGCGACGCTGCAGCCGGGAACCGACGTCGTGGTGGGCACGACGACGACCGGCGCCGCCACGGCGACCTCGACGAATCCGCTGACGCCGACGCGACAGGGTGGGCCGGGTGGACGCCCGGGCGGTCCATGACCGACGCCGCGCCTGGCGCGAGCGGGGTGCACCCGGTCATCGAGGTGAAGGGCGTCACGAAGGTCTACTCGATGGGCGAGACCAAGGTGTTCGCGCTGCGCGGTGTGGACCTGCGGGTGATGCCGGGGGACATGATCGCGATCATCGGATCGTCCGGCTCCGGAAAGTCGACGCTCATGAACATCCTCGGCTGCCTCGACGTGCCGACCAGCGGGCGCTACGTGCTGGATGGCGTGCAGGTGGACGGGCTCGGACGCAATGCGTTGGCCGACCTGCGCAACCAGAAGCTCGGCTTCGTGTTCCAGGGATTCAACCTGCTCGCGCGCACGTCGGCCCTGGAGAATGTGGAACTGCCGCTCCTGTACGACCGGAGCCACCGCTGGGGAAACACGAAGGAGGTGGCGGCCGCCGCGCTCGCGCGCGTGGGGCTCGGCGACCGGCTCGACCACCATCCGAGTGAGCTGAGTGGCGGCCAGCAGCAGCGCGTGGCCATCGCGCGGGCGCTGGTCACGCAGCCGACGCTGCTGCTCGCGGACGAACCGACGGGCAACCTCGACAGCCACATGACCGTCGAGGTGATGGCGCTGTTCCAGGAGCTGAACGATCAGGGGATCACGGTGATGCTGGTGACCCACGAGCACGACGTAGCGAACTACGCGAAACGCATCGTGGAGGTGCGCGACGGTCACATCATCCGCGATCATCCGGTGGAAGATCGGCACCGCGCGGCGGAGGATCTCAAGGTGCTGCTGGCGACGGAGCCGGACGAGCTGCCCCCACTCGTCGGCACCATGACGGAGGACGAGCACGCATGACACAGAAGACACTGCTCAAGCTGGCCTGGCAGAGCATCCTCAAGAACAAGATGCGCACGGTGCTCACGATGCTCGGAATCGTGATCGGCGTGGGCTCGGTGATCGTGATGGTGGCGGTGGGCCACGGCGCGCAGAGGCAGATCGAAAAGCAGATCAGCAGTCTGGGCACGAACCTGATCCTCGTGCTGCCGGGTGCCACGCAGCAGGGGGGCGTGAGCCAGGGAGCCGGCACCTTCAACCGGCTCACGGTGGAAGACGCGCAGAAGCTCAAGCTGGAAGGGACGACGCTGGCGGGCGTCTCGCCGGTGATCTTCGCGCGGCAGGTCGTGATCGGGCCCGCCGGCAACTGGCGTACGTCGATCAACGGCGTGTCGGCCGACTACTTCGCCATTCGCGACTGGGCGGTCACGTCCGGCGACGTGTTCAGCGAGGCCGACGTGCGCGCGGCGCGCAAGATCGCGTTGCTCGGCGCCACCGTGGCGAACAACCTCTTCGGAGGCGTGGATCCGACGGGCGCACAGATCCAGATCGGGCGCGTGCCCTTCACCGTGGCGGGGGTGCTGGCGCCCAAGGGGCAGAACGCGAACGGCAACGATCAGGACGACGTGATCATCATGCCGTACACGACGGCGCAGAACCGGTTGAGCGGCAACATCCGCATCGGCCAGATCATGCTCAGCACCTTCTCGCCGGGCGACATTCCCGCGGCGACGACGGAGATCACCTCGATCATGCGCGCGGCGCACAAGCTGGGCGACAACCCCGACGACTTCACCGTGCGCAACCAGACGGAGATCGCCACGGCGGCGACGGCGACGACCTCGGTGATGACCGGGCTGCTCGCGGCCATCGCGTCGGTGTCGCTGCTGGTGGGTGGCATCGGCATCATGAACATCATGCTCGTCTCGGTCACGGAGCGGACGCGCGAGATCGGGATCCGCATGGCGATCGGCGCGCGCGGTTCCGACGTGCTGACGCAGTTTCTCGTCGAGAGCGTGGTGATGAGCATCCTGGGCGGCATCATCGGGCTCGTCGCCGGCGTGGGAGGCGCGATGCTGCTGGGACGTCTCACGGGCTGGAGCACGTCGGTGCCGACGTATGCGGTGTTCATCGCGGTCGGCTTCTCCGCCGGTGTCGGGGTGTTCTTCGGTTTCTATCCGGCGCGCAAGGCGGCGGCCCTGAATCCGATCCAGGCGCTGCGGTACGAATGAGGGCGCGGCTCGGCGTCGCGGCCCTCGCCGCCTGTCTGCTCGCGCCAGCAGTCGGCTCCGCGCAGATCACGCATCCACGCCCCTCGCCGGATCGGCCGATCACGCTGCAGGACGCGATGGCCATCGCGCTGGCGCAGAACAGCACGGTGCGCTTCGCGCGCAACACCGCGGCGCTGGATTCGCTGAGCGTGCGACAGGCGCGCAACGCCTTTCTGCCGAACCTCAGCGCGAGCAGCCAGACGTCGCAGGGCTTCGGCGCCGGCTCGCAGGGCGAAAACTCGCTCTCCTTCAGCGCCGGCGTGTCGAGCGGGGTGACGCTGTTCAATGGAGGACAGAACACCAACGCGCTCCAACAGGCGCGGCTCAACCTCCAGGCGAGTGGCCAGGAGCTGAATCGAAGCCGGCAGACGGTAGTGTTCGTCGTCGCCTCGGACTTCCTCACGCTCATCACGCAGCAGGAGCAGCTGCGGGTCCAGCAGGAGAACCTCACGGCGCAGGAGCAGGAGCTCACGCAGCTCGAGCAGTTCGTGAAGGCCGGCACCCGCCCGATCGGCGACCTGTACCAGCAGCAGGCAGCCGTGGCCGCGACGCGCCTCGCGGTGGTGAACGCGCGACGCGCGACGGAGCTCGCCAAGGTGAGTCTCATCCAGGAGCTGCTGCTGGATCCGCGGCTCGACTACATCTTCGTGGCGCCGACTACGCTGGGCGAAGGCACTTCACCGACCTTCAATCTCGACAGCTTGATCACGGTCGCGCTCGCGCAGCGGGTGGACGTCCAGGCGCAGGTACTGCGCGTGCAGGCGGCCGAGCGCGAGATCCGCATCGCCGAAGGGGGACGCTTTCCCCTGGTGACGGGGAGCGCGGGGTATGGCAGCGGCTACAACAGCGCGAGCGACGGCGCCTTCCTGTCGCAGCTCAACCAGCGGCGCGGCGGGTCGATCGGCGTCGGCGTGTCGGTGCCGATCTTCGACCGCGGCGCGGTGTCGATCGCGAGGCAGCGCGCGCAGATCCAGCTCGAGAACCAACAGATCATTCTGCGCGACGAGGAGCAGACGGTCGCGCTGGAAGTGCGGCGCGCCTACCTCGACTACGTGGCGGCGGGCGAGCAGCTCGCGGCGGCGAACGCCCAGCAGCAGGCAGCCGCGCTGGCGCTGCAGGCGGCGCAGGCGCGGTATCGCGTCGGGCTGGCGACGTTCGTGGAGGTCACGCTCGCGCGGGCGTCGCTGGTGCAGGCGCAGAGCGCCGTGGTGAGCGCGCGCTCGAGCCTCGTGTTCCAGCAGGCGCTGATGTCGTACTACACGGGCGTGCTGGATCCGAGCCGAGTGACGTTGTAGCCGTCGTCCCGAGCGGAGCGAGGGACCTGCACCCAGGAGACGAAGTGCAGGTCCTTCGCCGTCGGCTCAGGACGACAGCTACGAACGCTTGCGCGTCATGAGCCACATCCCTTCACGGCTTCCACTCATGCGGCCGTTCGTGACGAAGGTGCCGCGGATCGTGTCGCCGAGCACGTTGCCGGTGAAGGTCGTGGACACCGGGCAGTTGCAGTCGGGGGCGACGTACGGCTCGAGCGTGCCCGAGACCATGCCCCCGCCGACGCGCACGAAGTCGATCCGTAGCGCCTGCGTGGAGCCGGCATGCCGGCGGTGCAGGTCGCTGGCGTCGCTCGCATGGACCTGCTGGCCGAGGGGCGTGAACATGATCACGTCGCCAAAGGCGGAATCGGGGGTGGACGCGAGGGTGAAGGTGAGCGCGCCCCGGCGCTCGGAGACGTTGCTCCAGTACTCGCCGCTCCAGTCGCCGCGGAGCGCCGCAATCGAGAAGGGATCGCCCTGGAGGCTGATGGGCGTCGGCTGATAGCGGCAGGCGGTGAGGGCCACGAGCATCAGCATTCCGGGAATCCTTCTCATCCATCCCTCCGGGTTGGGTGCAGGGAGACGATACAGCAGTGGCACGGATTGGACAGCCGGGGTCTGAAAAACGGCGGAGTGAACGCCGACGGACCGACCGGCCTCTTGACGGGCGACGTCCCGATGTAAACGTTTTCATCCCTTCGGATGCCCACTGCCGGGCGCCTCGAACGAACACGCGGACGCGGAGCACGATGAGCGTCACGATCCGGGATGTCGCGCGCCTGGCTGGGGTGTCGGTGGCCACCGTCTCGCGGGTGCTGAACGCGAGCGCACCCGTGCGCGAGGCGACCCGTGCCCGCGTGCTCGAGGTCGCGAAACAGCTCCGCTTCTCCCCCAACACCGCCGCGCGCACCCTCAGCCGTCAGCGAGCGGGCGCCCTTGGAGTGATCCTGCCCGATCTCTATGGCGAGTTCTTCTCGGAGCTGCTGCGCGGCATCGATCAGGAAGCGCAGCGGGCGAACCACTCGCTGCTCGTCTCGAGCTCGCACCACGACTCGCGCGGCATCGGCGCGGCCGTGCGCGCGATGCGCGGCCGCGTGGACGGCCTGATGGTGATGGCACCCGACGTGGAGGCGCCGCTGCTGGCCGACGTGCTGCCGCACGGCGTGCCGACGGTGCTGCTCAACGGACCATCGGTGGACGCCGACGTTCACGAGATCACCGTCGACAACTTCGGCGGCGCCCGTGCGATGACGCGCCATCTGCTGTCGATCGGCCACGCACGCATCGGCTTCATCGCCGGGGCGGCGTGCAATCACGAGGCGCGCGAGCGCGAGCGCGGGCATCATGCGGCGCTCCGCGAAGCAGGCGTCGCGATCGATCCGACGCTCGAGGTGCGGGGCGACTTCAGCGAGGACGGTGGGTGGCGCGGGGCCCGCGAGCTGTTGGCGCGCGTGCCGCAGCCGTCGGTGATCTTTGCCGCGAACGACGCGATGGCGGTCGGCGCGCTGAGCGCACTCCGCGAGGCGGGGATCGCCGTGCCGGGCGACGTGGCGGTCGCCGGCTTCGACGACATTCCCGTGGCGCGTTTTCTCAATCCACCGCTCACGACGGTGCGCGTGGGCATCGCGGCGCTCGGCGAGCGGGCCGCGTCGCTCCTGTTGTCGGCGCTGGCCGAACGATCTCCTCCCGGCGCTGCGCCGCGCCGAGCGGTGCTGCCGGCGGAGCTGGTGATCCGCGACTCCTGCGGCGCGCCGTCCGGCGGGTCGTCCCGCCTCCCCACCCGGAGCGCCTCGCGAGCGCGCTCCACCACACTTCGCAATCGATGATCAACACTTCCGAGGAGGTATCTGGTATGAGGACCCGATTGACCACGCGATGGCTCGGACGCGCTCTCGCGGCGATGGCGTTCGCCGTCATGAGCGCGAGTGGCGCGGCGGCGCAGAATAC
>DASSIC010000099.1:0-6907 GCA_035692325.1 Gemmatimonadaceae bacterium
CTTCGCCGAGGACCCCCAGGTGCCGCCGGTGCTCGAGCGGCTGTCCGCACACGGGCTCCCGGTCGACCCGGCGGAGACGACCTTCTTTCTCGGTCGCGAGACACTGTTGGCGACCAACCGCCCCGGCATGGCGATCTGGCGTGAGAAGCTGTTCGCTGCCCTGGCGCGCAACGCTCGCCGGGCGACGAAGTACTTCCGCCTTCCGTCGGACAGGGTCGTGGAGCTGGGGACGGAGATCGAGCTGTAACGACGTGACGTCCCGAACGAAGTGAGGGACCTGCACCTGGCGCGCCTGCACGTGCAGGTCCTTCGCTCCGCTCAGGACGACAGGCTGCCTGCGCCGACGGTGACGGGCCCTCGGTCGCCATCGTCACTAAGGTATGCCCGAACCCGCCCTCCGCTGTCCTGGCTGCGGAGCCCCCGCCTCCGCCGACGCCGCGTGCTGCTCATACTGCGGCTCGGCGCTCGCCACGGTCACCTGCGCGTCGTGCTTCGCGCCGATGTTCGCCGGAAGTCGCTTCTGCGCCCGGTGCGGCGCCGAGGCGACGCGCGAGCTGATCGAGGAGGAGAAGCCACTCGCCTGTCCCCGTTGTCGCGAGCCGATGCAGGCGCTCCGACTTGGTGTGACCACCGCACGCGAGTGCAGTGCCTGCGGCGGCCTCTGGCTCGATCCGTACTCGCTGCAACGGCTGTCGGACGAGCGCGAGGAGCACGCGGACATCGTGTCCATGCTCGCGCGGCGGACGCCGACGATCGATACGCCGCCGGACGTCGTGCGCTACGTGCCTTGTCCAGCGTGTCAGAAGCTGATGAACCGGAAGAACTTCGCGCAGTCGTCAGGCGTCATCCTCGACGTCTGTGCGGAGCATGGCGTCTGGCTCGATCGCGGCGAGCTCGAACGCGTGCTCGGGTTCGTGGCGGACGGCGGCCTGGCGCGCGCCCGCGCGCGCGAACAGCAACGGCTCGTGGAGGAGCAGCGACGGCTCGCCGCGCTGCAGAATTCTCCTCTGGGGCGTGGCATGGGTTCACAGTTCGATGGCCACTCCCACTACGACCATACCTCGAGCTATGGCAGCAGCTCCTCCTCGGACTCGCTGACCCACCTCCTGTTCGATGCGCTGAGCATCGTCTCCACCGGCTGACACCGATCACTCGCACTCATCGAGGGGCACCATGACGCTGCGTGACTTCATCAAGGGCGAGCTGATCGACATCGTCGAATGGCTCGAGAGCTCCACCGATGCGATGGTGTGGCGATTCGACCGCCCGAACAACGAGCTCAAGAACGGCGCGCGGCTCATCGTGCGGCCCGGCCAGGTGGCGGTGTTCGTGGAGCAGGGGACGGTCGCCGACGTCTTCCAGCCCGGGCAGCACGAGCTGACGACGAAGAACCTGCCGATCCTCTCCAGGCTGCGTGGATGGAAGTACGGCTTCGCCAGCCCGTTCAAGGCCGAGGTGGTGTTCGTCAGCACGCGGCAGTTCGTGAGCAACAAGTGGGGCACCAAGCAGCCCGTGATGACGCGCGACCCGGAGCTCGGTCCCGTGCGCCTGCGCGTCTTCGGCACCTACGCGGTGCGGGTGAGCGACCCCGAGGCCTTCGTGCGCGAGCTCGTCGGCGCGAACTCCTCGTTCACGATCGGCCAGATCACCGATCAGCTGCGCGATCTTCTGGTCGCGCGGTTCAGCGAGCTGCTGGGCGAGAACACCATCCCGGTGCTCCAGCTCGCGGCGAACTACAAGGAGCTGGGCGACCTGGCCACGGCGCGGCTCGCCCCCGAGCTGGAGAAGTTCGGCGTGGAGCTGACGAAGCTCGTCGTCGAGAGCATCGCGCTCCCGGATGAAGTGGCGGCCACGCTGGATCAGCGCACGCGCATCGGCCTGATCGGCGGCGACATGAGCAAGTACGCGCAGCTTCTCACCGCCGACGCCGTACGTGATGCGGCGCGCAACCAGGGTGCAGGTGGCGCCGGCGCTGCGGTCGGCGTCGGACTGGGCATGGCGCAGCAGCTGGCCGGTGCCGCGAATCCGACACCCAGACCTGCTGCGTCGCCACCACCGCTGCCGGCGTCGGCGGGATTCTTCATCGGTGTCGAGGGCAAGGTGCAGGGCCCCTTGGACGCAGCGGCGCTCGCACAGCGGGTGAAGGATGGCGTCGTGCGTGCCGACACCCTCGTGTGGCGTGACGGTATGGCGACGTGGGCCGCCGCCGCGCAGGTGCCCGAGGTTGCGGAGCTGCTGCGGGCGCGTTGATCCGCACCGCGCCGCCAGTGCGCGCCGGTCGCTGGTGGATCAGCCCTCGAGCTCCTCGATCGTCTTCGGCCAGTCCGACTTGAGCAGTCGCGACAACGCTCGATCGGCGAGGAGCCGCCCTTCGGTCTGACAGCGCGGGCAATAGTTGGTCTCGTTGTCGCGGTAGCGGATGCGCTGCACGGGCGTGCCGCACACGGGGCAGGGAAGCTTGTACCTGCCGTGCACCGCCATCGCGTCGTGGAATGCGGTCACCTTCTCCGGAAACCCGTCCACCAGTTCGCCGCGCAGCCGATCGGTCCATTCCGTCAACGTGTTGCGGGTCGCGTGATACAGGCGCTCCACCTCTCCTGGCGTGAGCTTCGACGTCAGCTTCAGCGGCGAGAGGCGCGCGCGGTGCAGCAGCTCGTCCGAATAGGCGTTGCCGATCCCGCTGAACAGTCGCGGATCCGTCAGTGAGCGCTTGAGCGTGTGATTCTCGCGGGCGAGCCGTTCGGCAAACTGCTCGAGCGTCGCGTCCAGGGGCTCGAGCCCGCCGCGATCGAACGATGCGAGCGCCTCGCGGCCGCGCACGACGTGCAGCGATGCGCGCCGAGTGGTCCCCGCTTCGGTGAGCACCAGTGTGCCGGTGGCGAACTCGAACTCGGCAAGGGCCAGTCGCGGCGGAATGCGCTTGCGTGAACCTGGCATCGACCAGCGAAACCGCCCGGCGATCATGAGGTGAATGACGAGGAACAGCTCACCTTCCACGCCGATGACGATGCGCTTCCCGAGCCGCTCGACCGTGCGCACCGGCACGCCTACCGCGGCGTCGAGCGGCGGGTCGAAGGTGCGAAGCACGAACGGACTCTTGATGGCATACGCGAGGAGCGGCTCGTCGACGAGACGTTCGCGCAACGCATCGACATACAGCGTGACATCCGGAAGCTCGGGCATGCTCAAATGTCCGCGGCACGCGTGCGTCAGGCAACATCTCACGTGTGATGATGCGCACATCACCGCGGCATGCCGAATGCCCTATTTCCACATCACATCGACAGCTGCGGCACTCGTCGCACGGCGCAGCGAAATCGGATCCATACTCCAGGAGCACCTGATGTTCCGTCCCATCGTTCGTCTCGTCACACTCGGCATCTTCGCCGCCACGGCCGCCACCGTCGGCGGTTGCACCGATTCCACCGGCCAGCCTGTCGGCACGCTGCACGTCCAGCTGACCGATGCGCCCTTCTCCTCCGACTCCGTGAGCCGCGTCGATGTCTTCGTCGTCCGTGTCGACACTCGCATGGAATCGACGGACGACGCGGCAGCGACGACCAATGTCGATGACGCGAGCGCCTCGTCGAGTGGGTGGACGACGGTCGCCACGCCGAACGAGAAGATCGAGCTGTTGGCGCTGCGCAACGGCATCACGACGGCCCTTGGCACGAAGACTCTCGCGGCCGGCAGCTACCAGTCCTTCCGCCTGATCATCGATCCGTCGCAGTCCAGTGTCACGCTCAAGAACGGCACCGTGCTCACCTCGACGTCGTCGCCGAGCGTGTCCTTCCCGAGCGCGGCGCGGAGTGGCATCAAGATCAATCTCGACAAGCCGATCGTCGTCGATGCAGGCGGCACCACCACGGCGCTCGTCGACTTCGACGTCGACCACAGCTTCGTGATGCGCGGCGCCACGATCGCGTCGGGTGGCTTGAACTTCACCCCGGTGGTGCGCGGCACGACCCGGTAGCGTCGACGCGGACGCATGTGCGAGGGGCGCCGGCGATGCCGGCGCCCCTCGTGTCTTCACCGGAGGCGCTTCAGGGCATCCTCCACCCACGCCGGCAGCAGCAGCGAGTCGGCGATCGCCCCGATCTCCTCCGCATCGCGCCACGCGCGCTCGAGCTCCGCGAGCTCACCCTCCAGCGCGCGCCGCTCCTGCTCCTCGTGCAGGGCCATCTCGATGGCGAGGCGCACGGACGCCGGAATCGCCATGAGTCCGGAGTCGTGGACGTCCACGCTTGGCTCGCTGATCCACTGGCGTTTGTTCGACACGACGGTCGTGAGCTTGTGCCCCGACCTCGCGATGTTCTGGAGGTATCGCTCCGATCCGCCCGCGAACTCGAGGCGGCCGACGGCGCGCTGCACCTCCTCCCTCGTTCCGCCGAAGTGGTTGACGGCGGGAAAGAGCGTCGCCGCGGCGCGGTGCGCGTCGGCACCCTCTAACAAAACTCTACCCTTGCTGTGTTCCAGGTCGAGCGCGAGTCCACCGTCGCGGCCGGTGGCGATGCGGCTCTGCGTGAGATGACGACGCTGTATTCGGAGCAATACCCCATGCTCGTCGCGGAGGCGCGCGACCGTGGCGCTCGGGAACCCGTGCTCTACCCGATTCCGCGCCGCGCGGCCGAGATTCACCACGGCGATCATGCCCAGCCCGGCCGCCACACCGCCCGCGACGATGAGCGCGCCGCCGGTTGCCACCACGCCGGCGGTGATGAGGCGCCGCCGCCGCCGCCGTCCGAACTGGTCACCGTAGCGCCACGCCGCGATCTCCGGTCGCTCCGGCCGTCCGATCCGCACGAGCTCCAGCCCCTCCGGCAGCCGCGCCAAGCCGATGTTCTCGGTCGACACGCGCAACCGCGTGTCGCGGTACGATCGCTCCGCCTGTTCGATCGCTTCCCAGCGCTCCTCGAATGGCGTCAGGTTCCAGCGCTCGCAATGCGGGCACACCACCCACAACCGCCCCTTGTCCGCGTCGAATGCGAGACGTCGGCCAACGGGAAATGCCTCGAGCACCTCGTTCGCGCCGAGCGGCTGGTTGCAGAACAGACAGGTCGTGTACACCGGGCCGAGAATCCTCACCCGTACCCGGCATCGCAAGGGAGGAGTTGGGAGATTTGACAACGGCAAGCGGGAAACGTATGACTATCGGCCCTCGCGCCGACGCCGGCGCCGAAACCTCGCGCCGCCCCGTCGGCGTGAGCACGAGAGACGTCCTCCGTTCAGGTCTCCCATGTCTCATCGCACGCTGTCCGCCGCAACGCTCGCGCTGGCCGCACTCCTCGCTGGATGTGCCGGCACATCCGGCCCCGATCGCCTCGCCGCACCCACGGATGCGAGTCGCATCGTCAACGGATCGTTCGACGCGACCAACGCCTATCCCAGCGTCGGCGCCCTCATGTTCGACTGGGATCACAACGGGCTGTCGGGCAACGACGAGTTCTGCACCGGCAGCCTCATCTCGCCCACCGTGTTCCTCACGGCGGCGCACTGCGTCGTCACCGAGTACACGCCGCCCGGCTCGCAGTTCTACGTGACCTTCGCCGCCGACCTGTTCGGCAAGAACGTCAAGTACATCAAGGCGGTCAGCTACACGTACGATCCGGCCTACGGCCACGATCAGGCGAACCTGCACGACCTCGCCGTCATCATCCTGCCGGACGGATCGACGAAGGGGATGACGCCCTACCGTCTCCCGTCGCGCGGAGAGCTCAATGCCCTGTCGGCCAAGGGGATGCTGAACAGCGCCATCTTCACGAACGTCGGCTATGGCACCTCGGCCACCCTCACCGGCATCCCCGGGTTTCCGTGGGATGGTCGGCGTAACATCTCCCAGTCCGTGTTCATGGCGCTCCAGCAGTACTGGCTCGGCCTCCTGATGAACAGCAACGCCACGGGGCTCGGCGGCGACTGCTATGGAGACTCGGGTGGGCCGAAGTTCCTCAACTCCAACCCCGGCGTCGTGTACGCCACCGTCACTACCGGCGACTACAACTGCCGCGCGACGACGTGGGATTACCGCACCGACACCGACGACGCCCGCGCGTTCCTTGGGCAGTTCGTGACGCTGCCCTGACGATCGGACGCTGGGAGGCCCGGAGGCCCGATGGTTCGGGCCTCCGGGCCTTCGCACCATCGGACATCCGGGCGACGTATCTTCCCTCATGCCCCTCGTCTTTCCGTTCGATCCGAACATCGAACGCGCCGCGACGATTCCGGCGCGACTCTACAACGATCCCGTCTACCTCGAGCTGGAGCGCGAGCGGATCTTCGCGCACACCTGGCAGCTCGTGGGGCGCGTCGACCAGGTGCGGGAGCACGGCCAGTTCTTCACTGCCACGGTCGGCAACGACGCACTGGTGGTGCTGCGCGATCACGACACGCTGCGCGCCTTCTACAACGTCTGCCTCCACCGGGCCGGTCCGGTGGCGCAGGGCTGCGGCAAGCGCAACACGCTCCAGTGCCGGTATCACGGCTGGACCTACGCGCTCGACGGTACCCTGATCCGCGCGCCGGAGATGCAGGGCGTCGAGCGGTTCGAGCCGGCCGAGATGCATCTCGTCCCCATTCAGGTCGCGACGTGGGGGCCGCTCGTCTTCGTCAACCTCGACGGCAAGGCGCCGCCGTTGCTCGAGGTGCTCGAGGACGTGCCCCGCCGCGTCGCACCCTTCCGCTGCGAGGAGATGACCTACGTCATGCGCAAGGAGTGGGACATCGCCTGCAACTGGAAGATCTACGTCGACAACTATCTCGAGGGCTACCACCTGCCCGTCGTTCATCCAGGGCTGCACAAGGAGCTCGACTACGACAACTACAAGGTCGAGCCGCATCGGTACTTCTCCATCCAGCACGCGCCGCTACGCGCGGTGCACGGCGGCAACCCCGAGCGGCGCTACGATCCGTC
>DASSIC010000100.1:0-3133 GCA_035692325.1 Gemmatimonadaceae bacterium
CCCTGGACGAACAGCATGGGCGCGGCGATCGCCGGCAGGTGCGTGTCGCGCCGCTGCTCCGGTCTGCCCGGTGGATGCAGCGGGTAGCCGAGAAAGACGACCCCCGCCAGAGGCCCGATTTCTCCTTGCGCCGCCACGTGGGACGCCATGCGGCCGCCCATCGACTTGCCGCCGATGAACAGCGGCAGATCGCCGAATCGCCCGCGCGCCGAGTCGATCGCCGCGCGCCACGCCCCCTCGAGCACCGGCGCTCGATCCGGCACTTTGCGCCCCGACGTGATGTAGGGGAAGTCGAACGTCGCCGTGGTGAGGCGCCTCGATGCCAGCTCCTGCGCCGCCCGCACCATGAACCGGCTCATCTGTCCGGCGCCCGCGCCGTGCGCCAGGACCAGCGCCGCCACGGGTTGTTCGCTGGAGTACACTTTCAGATCCATGACGTGGAGTATAGGCGGCACGGCGTGCGCGGTCTTCCTCGCGTCGGCGGTTCCCGGGCTCGCGCAACGCCTGCCAACCAATGTCGCGCCCTCTCACTACGATCTCTCTGTCACCCCCGATCTCGAGAAGGCGACATTCGCCGGCAGCGAACGCATCGAGGTCACGCTGAAAGCCCCGGCCCGAACGATCACGCTGAACGCGGCCGAGATCGAATTCGACACTGTGACGATCAGCGCCGGCGGGCGGTCGCAACGTGCGCGCGTGGCGCTGGCGCCGTCACGCGATCAGGCGACGTTCACGGTGCCCCGCGCGATCCCCGCCGGCCAGGCGGAGATCGAAATCAATTACCGCGGCATCCTCAACGATCAGCTGCGCGGCTTGTATCTGAGCAAAGCGAACAACCGTCGCTATGCGGTCACCCAGCTCGAGGCGACCGATGCGCGCCGCATGTTTCCGTCCTTCGACGAGCCCGCCTACAAGGCGACGTTCGCGCTGCGCGCCACGATCGATGACGGCGACCACGCGATCTCCAACGGGGCGATCCTCTCGGACACGCCCGGCCCGGGCGCGGGCAAACACACCGTCAGGTTCGAGACCACGGCGAAGATGTCGACGTATCTCGTCGCCCTCGCCGTCGGGGACTTCGTCTGCGAGTCAGGGCAGGCCGACGGGGTTCCGATTCGTATCTGCGCGACGCCCGACAAGAAAGGGCAGACGGGCCTGGCGCTCGACGCGGCGCAGGAAATCCTCCGCTATTACAACCGCTACTACGCGGTGAAATACCCCTTCAAGAAGCTCGACGTCGTCGCCGTCCCCGACTTCGCCGCGGGGGCGATGGAGAACACGGCGGCGATCTTCTACCGGGAGACGCTGCTGCTCGCCGATCCCCGGACCGCGTCGGTCCCCGTCCGCAAGGACATCGCGCTCGTGCTCGCGCACGAGATGGCGCACCAGTGGTTCGGCGATCTCGTCACGATGAAGTGGTGGGACGACATCTGGCTGAACGAGGGGTTTGCCAACTGGATGGAGACCAAGCCGCTGAAGGCCTGGAAGCCCGAGTGGCACATGGAGCTCGACGAGGTCCAGTCGAACCAGGTGGCGATGCGGCTCGACGCGCTGCGCTCGACCCGTCCCATCCGCGCCACCGCCTCCACGCCGGACCAGATCAACGAGCTCTTCGACCCGATCGCCTACGAGAAAGGGGCCGCCGTGCTCCGGATGGTCGAGGGATGGGTCGGAGAGGACGCGTTTCGCGCCGGGGTCAACACCTACATCGACCGGTTCAAGTACTCGAACGCGAGAGCCGAGGACTTCTGGGGCACGCTGACCGAGTCCACCGGCAAGCCGGTCGACAAGGTGATGGCGGCCTTCGTCGATCAGCCCGGCGTTCCGCTCGTGGATACGGTCGTCAAGTGCGATGCGGGCGGGAGCATCGCGTCGGTGTCGCAGAACGTCCGCCAGTCCGCGCGCCCGCGCGCGTGGCGGATCCCGGTCTGCGTGAAAGCGCCCTCGGGACAGGTCGCGTGCGAGGTGGTCGGCCCGGCAGGCGCGAATGTCCCGCTCGACACCTGTCCCGCGTGGGTGATGGCGAACGCCGGCGCGCGCGGCTACTACCGCGTCCTGGCGCCCCCCGACATGATCGCCGCCATCGCGACAAGCGTCGCGGCGCTGGCGCCGGCGGAACGGATTGCGCTTCTTTCGGACGAATGGGCGCTCGTCCGCGCCGGGCGCCGCGACGTCGGCACGTTTCTCGACCTCGCATCCGGCTTCGGGTCGGAACGCAATGACGCGGTGATGAGCACCCTCATCGGGGCGCTCGCCACGATCGGCGACGAGCTCACGACGCCGAAGACCGCCGGCGCCTACCGCGCCTGGGTAGCGCGGCTGCTGCGCCCCGCGCTCGACGAGGTCGGATGGACCGCGGCGGCGAAGGAGGACGAGGGACGGCGCGAGCTGCGCGCCGCGCTCGTCGGCGCGCTCGGCGGGACCGCGCGGGACCCCGCCGTCATCGCGAAGGCGCGGGAGGTCGTGCTCTCCGAGCTCGCGAAGCCGGCGTCCGTCGAGTCGACGCTGCTCAACGCGGCGGTGCCGGTCGCGGCGCTGTCGGGCGACGCCGCGCTCTACGAGAAATACCTGGCGCGCAGCCGCCAGGCGTCCGCGCCGGAAGAGCAGCATCGCTACATGTATGCGCTCGGCGACTTCAGCGATCCGGCACTCGTGCGCCGCACCATGGATTACATCGTCGGGCCGGAGGTCCGCTCCCAGGACACGAAGATCTTCGTCGCGCGGCTGTTGTACAACCCCGATGCGCGCGCGCTCGCGTGGGAGCTGCTGCAGGCGCGCTGGACCGACATCCAGAAGAAGACGGGCGAATTCGTCGGCAACACCGTCATGGTCAGCGCGCTGGGCGCGATGTGCGGATCGCGCGCGCTTGCGGGCGTGAAGACGTTCTTCGCAGTGCACAAGGTGCCGGATGCGGAGCGCACCCTGCAGCAGGCGGAAGAGCGAATCGCGGCGTGCACCGCGCTCGCGGCGCGGCAGTCGGGCAAGCTGGCGGAGTGGTTGAATCGACGCTGACCGCCTCGGCTGAAGCTCCGGCGAATCCGCCGAAGCGAAGCGCGAGGCAGAAGGCAACGGCGGAAGGGGAGTAGATGCGCACACGAGTCTGGAGCGGAATGGCGATCGGGCTGGCGGTTGC
>DASSIC010000101.1:0-3898 GCA_035692325.1 Gemmatimonadaceae bacterium
CGTGCACCAGCGCCGTCGTCGACAGCGTGTCGCTCGGCCGCACCGCCAGCTCGCGCCGCGCGCTGCGCCGCAGCTCGTGATACACGAGCGGGACGATCTGGTCGAACGCTTCACGCCGGCCGGCGCGGAGATCCGCGAGCAATCGAGTGATGCTCGTGGAATCGTCGTGCAGGTCGGAGGGACGTGCGATCGGGGGGATCATCTCTGCACTGCTGCCACGCGGACGCTCGGCAGGACTGGCCGGCGCGATCGACATGGCTGGAGGAAGACGCGGGCGCTCACGGCGCACCCCTGCATCACACCGCGGATAATAGGTCGAACGGGGGCCGACTACAACACGCGCCGTGCATGTGCAGTGCACCATCTGTTTGTAAACGCAACGTTCAGCCGTGTGACTCACGCCTGTGCATACGCAGTCTCGGGACGGATCCGGACATGGAACAACGAAGCGGCCGAGGCACCTGCCTCGGCCGCTCCATCCAACGCCCTTACGGTTCACCGTTCACGGTTCACGGTTCACGGTTCACGGTTCACGGTCACGGTCAGTTACGGGCACCTCCCCAGTGCCACCGGACACTTCTCCGGATCCGGCGCCGGCGCGCTCCCCTGGCCGCCCGGTCCACCGTACGAGTACAGGGGCCGCTGGAGCACGCCGAGCTCGCGACCTGGAATCGGCAGCTGGATCACCGTGTTCTCCGGCAGCGTCTGCCAACCGCGCGCGTCGAGGAACGCCGTCACGCCATCGACGCCGAGTCCCTCGATCCGCTTCTCGTAGCGCAGCGCGTCCCAGAGCGAACCGCACGCCCCACTCAGCTTGCGCGGCACGCAGCCCGCTTCGTCGGGGGGACCGTCCACCGTCACCGGCGGCAGCTGCCCCTGCGCGACGCGCGAGAGATTGATCAGCGGCACCGCCTCCGACGCGCGGTTGAGACGGATGAGCGCTTCGGCCTTCAGCAGGTTCATCTCCGTCACCGTCACCGCCGGCTGCGCACCTGACTGCCACGTCGTGCCCGTGCCGTTCCGCTTGTAGTAGTACCACGAGAAGCGGTACGTCCCGCGCGACACGGCGAAGATGTTGCTGGCGTTGTAGCCCACATAAGTCCCAGCGGAGGCCGGCCCGGCAGCAGATTGGATGCGACGGTCCTTCGTCCGGATCTGGAAGGCGACGCGATTCGCCAGCGGGGTGTTCACCCAGTTCACGAACCCCTGCGTGGAATCGGCGGGGCCAAGCACCCAGTAGCTCGGGCGGCCGAAATCGCTCGGCGGTCCGGTGCGCACGCGCGCGACGAGCCGCTTCCAGTCGTCCCACAGAATGTCCGGCTGCGCCACCGGCGCAAAGTCGGTCTGGATCCCCGCATCCACGCGACGGATCACCTCGGCCCAGTCCACCGCGGCCCGCTCGGCGCGCGTGCGCGGCGTCTGCGCCAGCGCCTTGGCGGCGAACGAGTTGGCGAGCCGCACGAACTGCGCGCGCGTCATCGCCTGGAAGAGCCACGAATCCACCGGCAGGGTGAAGTCCGGCCCGCGGTTCGCGATGGCGATCGCCGAGTCGAGCTGCGCGACCGCCGCCTTGGAGACGTCCTTGTAGCCGACGAAGTTGGGCTTCGTGATCGTGTCCAGCGCCAGCTTCTCGTCCGTCACCACCGCCGAGTCGAAGTAGAAGGCGAGGTACTCGTGCGAGATGCCCTGCATGAACTTGCCGACGGCCCGCGTGCGCGAGGTGCGCTGCGCGTCCACCACCACCAGCCCCGAGTCGATCGCGATGAGCGCGTCGTTCACCGAGGAGATGGTGCGATAGAGCCCGTACCACGGCCCCTCGCTCACCTGGTTGCGCGCGTTCACCGGACTGTTGTTCCACGCCGAGCGCGGCTCGGCACTCAGCTCGAGCTGGCCGAAGTCGGCGAAGCCCGACGTGATCTCGTTCGCCATCGTGGAGAAGGCCCACGACGGGTAGTCGTCGTGGCCCGCCACCGGCCACCAGCTGCGGAAGGAGCTCGACACGAACGACTCGGCCGACACCGGCTGCTTCGTCGCGCGCTCGCGATCCGGTTCGTTGGGGTTGGTCACCGCCAGATCCTGGCACGCGATCGCGCCCAGGAGCACCGCGGCTCCGACCCAATATGTGCGTCTCTGCATGATGTCTGTTGTGTGGGTCAGAAGTCGATCTGGACGCTGCCGGTGAACGTGCGGTAGCGCGGATAGCCGAAGCTGTCGAGCTTGATCGTGTTCGGGAACTGCGAGTCGCTCACCTCGGGATCGTAGCCCTTGTAGTCGGTCCACGTGATGAGATTGCGCCCCACGAGGCCGAGGGTCATCCCCCGCGCGCCGAACCTGCCGAGCGAGGAGACGAGGTTGGTCGGCACCTTGTAGCGCACCGACATCTCGCGGAGCTTCACGAAGCCACCCGGCTGCACGAAGTAGTCGGTGGGATCGTTCGCTGCGTAGAGCGCGACGTAGTAGTCCACCGTCTTCTTCAGCTCCTGCGCCTTGCCCGCCTGATCCACCTCGCCGCTGCGGCCGTACTGGAACATGCGCTGCATCGTCTGGTTGTAGACGTTGCCCCCCTTCTGCGCGTCGAGCAGCGCGAAGAAGCTCAGGTCCTTCCACGTCACGTTGTTCGTCCAGCCGAAGTGGAAGTCCGGATTTCCGTCGCCGATCTTCACCACGGCGGCGTTGCCGGCGGCGTCGCGCTGCGTGATCGGCATCCCCCAGTTGTAGACGCTGGTGCCGATCGTGGTCGTCGTGCCCCACAGCCGCTTCGTCTCGCCCTCGGTGTAGGCGTTGCCCGCGCCGGTGTAGACGAGGATCCCCTCGTCGTTCACCTGGAACTCGCCCGCGCGTGCCTGCGCATCGGCCGGCAGCTCGCTCGCGTCCTTGATGAAGCGGAAGCCGTACATCGCGCCCAGCGTCTCACCCGCGCAGCGGTAGCCGATGGTGTTCGTCTGGAAACAGGAGCGGTCGAACTGCGTGATCTTGTTGCGCGAGCGGTCGGCCACGAAGCCCATCCGCCAGCTCAGCGTCGGGCGGCTCAGCACCTGCGCCTCGAGCGTCGCCTCGACCGTGTTGCCCTCCACCGTACCCGCGTTCTGCCACTGCGACGTGTAGCCGTAGAAAGCGGAGAGCGGAATCTGCACCAGCTGATCGACCACCTTGTTCTTCGCGTACGAGAGCTGGAGCGAGTAGCGCTCCTTCACGATCATGTCGAGGCCGATCTCGGTCTCGGTCGCGTGCTCGGGCTTGAGGAACTTGTTGCCGAGCGTGCTCTTGCGCAGGCCGCCGCCGGCGATGAAGTCGAAGGTCTCGAACTGGTCGTCGAAGTCCGGTCGGCCACCGGCCGTGCCCTGCGACGCGCGCAGCTTGAACTCCGAGATCGACTTCACCGGCCACCATGACTCTTCCGCCATGCGATACGCGCCGCTGAGGCGGTGATAGACGTTCCAGCGGTTCTCCGGACCGAACAGCGAGCTGCCGTCGCGGCGCACGAGCGCGTCGAAGATGTACTTGCCCTTGTAGTCGGCGGCGGCCGTGGCGGCGTAGCCGGTGGAGCGGATCTCCTCGATCGACGAGCTGTCGCGCGTGATCGTGGCGTTGCTCAGGCTGCGCACGCCCGGCGTGGCGAACACGGTGCCATTGGCGTAGGTGAACTCGTTGTTCTCCCGCTCCATCAGCGCGCGCAGCGTGGACCGCAGCGTGACGTCGCCCAGCGAGTGCAGGAAGTTCGCGCTCACCGCGGCGTTGATCGCGTCGGTCTGCCCCACGCCCTGCGCGATCTCCCCGAGCCCGCCCGTGCCGAACCCTTCGGTCTTCAGCCCGGCGTCGAGGAAGAAGTTGTTGCGGCGGTCGGAGCGGTCGTAGCTCACGTTGCCGTCCACGTTGAACCACGAGAGCGGCGTCCACC
>DASSIC010000102.1:0-5903 GCA_035692325.1 Gemmatimonadaceae bacterium
CGGTGTCGCCGGGCACCCGTGTGCTGTACGCCCGTGGCGCGTCGCCCGACAACGGCGATGCACGAGGGATCGCCGACGCGGTGCGCGTGGCACGGCGGGCGAAGGTGGCGATCGTCGTGATCGGCGAGTCGCGCGACATGACGGGCGAGGCGAGCAGCCGAGCATCGCTCGAGCTGCCCGGAGCGCAGCTGCGACTGCTGGAAGCGGTGAAGGCGACGGGGACGCCAGTCGTCGTCGTGCTGATGAATGGTCGTCCACTCGTGCTCTCACGGGTCCGCGAGCTCGCGCCCGCGATGCTCGAGAGCTGGTTCGGCGGCGTGGAAGCGGGGAACGCGACCGCCGACGTGCTGTTCGGTGCGTACAATCCCGGTGGCAAGCTCCCCGTCACCTTTCCGCGCACAGCCGGGCAGGTGCCGCTCTATGCCGCGCACCGGAACACGGGGCGACCCGCGTCGGTGCAGAACCGGTATACGTCGGGATACATCGACGCGCCGTTCACCCCACTCTATCCCTTCGGCTACGGCTTGAGCTACACGACCTTCACCCTCGGCGCGCCACGGCTGAGCGCGAGCGTCATGCGGCCAGGCGAGACGCTCGACGTCGCGGTGGACGTCACCAACAGCGGAACGATAGCGGGCGACGAGGTGGTGCAGCTGTATCTCCGCGACGACGTCGCGAGCGTCTCGCGCCCGGTGCAGGAGCTGCGCGGATTCCAGCGCGTGCATCTGGCGCCGAGTGAATCGCGCACCGTGCACTTCACGATCGACGAGCGGGCGCTGGCGTTCCACGACACGAGCATGACACTCGTGGCGGAGCCGGGGACATTCACCGTCGCGATCGGACCGGACGCGATGACGGCATCGCGGGTACAGTTCCGGTTCGAGACCGCGGACGGTGCGTCGCTGCCGCTGTCGGAACGCTGCGCGACGAGCTTCAGGTGAAGATGATCTCTCCGCCCGCGGCCAGCTGGTAGAACTCGCCGACCGTGATCACCCCTGCCACATCGTCGATCATGTCCTCGCTCGTTAGCTTGAACATGTCCACCGACGCCTTGCAGGCGTAGAGCTTCGCGCCCGAATCCGCGATCAGCGTGATGAACTCCGGCACCGGCGGGATGTCCAGCTCTTCCATCCGCTTCTCCATCCGATGCGTCACGACGGACGACATCCCCGGCAGGCCGCCGAGCATCGTCGGAATGTGGAGCCCCGGATTGCCGACGGTCGCGACCTTGAGATGCTCGTAGTGCTTGCGGTTGATCGCGTCCATCCCGAAGAAGGTGAAGAACAGGTTGGCCTCGATGCCTTCCATGCGCGCGCCGTTGGCCAGGATGAGCGCGGGATAGATCCCCTCGAACGAACCCTTCGAGACGATGATGGAAACCTTCTCGATCGTGTCGGACATGGGTGTCTCCGTCAGATGCAGCCGTGGGGCTTCGGGATTCCGCCGATCTTCGCCGACAGCTTGGCGGGGCCCTTGGGGAAGAGCTGATACAGCTCCTTCACCGGCACGCCGGATTCCTTGCCGAGCGTCCGGATGGAGGGCGCCTGGCCGGTGGTGAGGAAGCGGTCGCGCATGAAGCGGATCACCTGCCAGTGGCGCTCGGTGAGCGGCCACACGCCCGCTCCGCGCGCGATCTCCTCGCCGATCTCGGTGCTCCACTGTTCCGGTTTCTGGAGGAAGCCCTCGGCATCGGTCTCGAGGGCGACGTTCGCGATCATGGTGGTCATTGGATGCTCCCGGCGGTGTCGGCCTGCCGGCTCGTGGTTGGTGTGGTGATGGATGGCGGCATCAGTGCGGCGCCCGGCTTCTTGCCGCGCATGGACATGCGCGGCCCCACGCCGGGGATGTCGTGGCCGGGCAGCAGCACGTTCCAGTAGACCCACCGGAACGCGAGCTTGCCGAGATGGTTGAGGCGGCTCTCCTCGAGCAGCCGCATGGGGCCGATGCCAGGGATGGGGAAGCGTCCGGGAAGGGGCTCGACGTCGTAGTTGAAGTCGATCAGCAGGGCCTTGTCGTGCCCCGTCTCGATGAAGCAGTTCGCATGTCCGTCGAAGCCTGGATCCAGCGGCCGCCCCTCGATGAATCGGCGTACGTTCTCGGCGAGCACCTCGGCCTCGAAGTGCGCCACCGACCCGGCCTTGGAGGCGGGCACGTTCGTGGCATCGCCGATGGCGAAGACGTTCGGGGAGACGAGCGACTGGAGCGTGTTCGGGTGCGTGCGGATGAATCCCATGTCGTCGCCAAGGCCGGGCGACCGGCTCACGAACTCGGCACCCATGTGCAGCGGGATCGTGACGAGCAGGTCGAAGGGGATCTCGCGCTCGTCCCAGGAATGGAGCGTTCCAGCCGCGCCGTTCACGCGTCCCGCGCTGAACTCGGTCTCGAGCCGGATCCCCTTCTCGGTCAGGAGATGGGTGAGGGCGCGCGAGCAGGTGGCCTTGGTGAAGGCGCCTCGAGCGGGGTGACGTACGTGATGTCCACACGGTCGCGGATGCCACGCTGCGTGAAGTACCAGTCGGCGAGGAAGGCGAATTCCAGGGGCGCGACCGGACACTTGATGGGCATCTCGACGATGTCGATCACCAGCCGCCCGCCCGTGAACTTCGCGAGCGCGTCACGCAGCCGGGCGGCGCCGTCGAGGGTGTAGAACTCGAAGGTGCGCTCTCCCCAGCCGGGGCCGGTGAGCCCCTCGGTCTCCTCGGGCACGACGCGCGTGCCGGAGGCGACGATCAGGACGTCGAACGCGAGCGGGGGACGGTCCGGGAGGTGCACTTCGCGCGCGGCGACGTCGACGTGATTCACCGTGCCGCGCACGAAGGTGACGTCGCGGTGTAGCTGCTTCCGCCGCGGCTTCACGAGCTGCCCCTCCTCGAGGAGGCCGAAGGGCATGAACAGCAGGCCCGGCTGGTAGACGTGCCCGGCATCGCCGTCGATCACGACGATGCTCGTCTCACGCCTGGCAACCTGGGCGGCGAAGAGCCGGCGAAGCCGGTTCGCCATGATGGTGCCGGCCGTGCCGGCGCCGATGATCACGATGTTCGTCATCTGCGAAGCGGGCTGATGTGACACCGGGCGCGCTCGGAGAACGCATCTACATGATCATCTAGTTGAATAACGACCACCATCAGGCATTTGCCGGATGGCGTGTCAGGAGGATGCCGGGCTCAGAGCGTGCTCTGCTCGAGCTCCCGATTCCTTCACAGATCGATCCGTGCCGGTGTCAGAGCGCTGCGGGGCGAGAGTGGCTCTTGCGCGTTGAGCGCACACAGCCGTACTCGGTACCGAGTACCAAGTACCGAGACCGACATCCACGGCATCTCCAAGGCGGCCCCGGTTTAGCGGGGCCGGTCTGGTCGGTCCTGGTACCAGGTACCTGGTACCTGGTACTGTAGTGCGCGAACGATCCAGTCAGACCGCTCCTTGCACTAGCTCCCGATCCTTCCATAAATCGATCGGTCTCGCGATCCCACTCGGTCGGAACGGAAGAGAAACCTTGCGGCCGAGTCCGGCCGACGCGTACGCCGCGTAAAGTACCTCCTGCACGACGCGTCCCGTCTCGCCGTCGGAGATCGGGGTCTCCTTGCCGCGCACGCAGCGCGCGAAGTGCCGCATCTCCTGCGGGAAGCCGTAGTTCCAGTGCTCCTCGAACACCGGAAAGCTCCATCCCTTGGTGGACGACGCCTTCTCCACCGCGTAGCCGAACCCCGTCTCTGAATAAGTCGGGAGCGCGTTGCCCATCAGCATGTCGGCGTACGTCTCGCCCTTGTCGCCGAACACCTCGATGGAATCGTCCATCCCGCCGGGGCGGTTCCAGCTGTTCTCGACGACTCCGACGGCCCCGCCATCGAATTCGATGATCGTGATCGCCTCGTCGTCGCCCTGGGTGCGCGCGGCGTGCACCTGCGTGGAGAGCTGCGCGTACACGCTCTTCACCGCCGGCTTGCCGAGGAACCACCAGCAGAAGGCGATGCCGTGGCAGCCGAGGTCCATCAGCGCGCCCCCACCGGACTGTTCGACGTCCCAGAACCAGTCGGCGTGCGGGCCGGAGTGCTTCTCCCCCTGCTTCACGAGATGGACGCGCCCGAACGCCCCTTCATCCGCCATCTGCTTCGCCTTCACGTACTTGGGCGCGAAGAACAGTTCCTCGGCGTAGAGCAGGAGCACGCCGCAGCGGGAGCAGACGTCGATCATCTCGTCCGCTTCCTCGAGCGTCACGCAGAGCGGCTTCTCGCAGACGACGTGCTTGCCGGCGCGCGCTGCGTCGGTGGTGATGCGCGCATGCAGCCAGTTGGGGGCGCTGACCGACACCAGCTCGATGGCTGGATCCCTGAGCATGTCGCGATAGTCGAGATAGAAGTCGGCGATGCCGTGGCGCCGCGCGAACTCCTGCGCATGCCCCCGCGTCGGCGAGGCCACGGCGACGACCTCGGCTTCGTCGGGCATCATGCGCACCGACGTCGCGATGCAGTCGGCCTGGAAGCGCGATCCGACGATCCCGATCTTCACTTTCGACATGACGGTCTCCGGCGCGATGTCATCCCCAGGCGTGTTGGCCCTTCTCGAGCGGCATGCATCCGGTGAAATGACCCGGGACACGCACGTAGCGCAGCGCCTTCGTCATCCCGATCTCGGAGGAGAAGTAGGCGCGCTCGCTGAGCTCGCGTGCGAGGGCGAACCAATGGGTGTCCGGCGTCTTGCGCGCCTCGGCGTCGAGCTCGCGGAGCAGCTGTTCGCGGGCGGGGCGGGGGAGTGCGGTGAAGTCGGCGCCCTTCTGTGCGCGGCAGCTCGCGCGGAAGTCGCCGAGTCCGCGCACGACACGCTGCTGCGCGGCGGGCACGTAGCAGTCGGTGAGCAGGAGCTGAATGGCCGCACTGGCGCCCGCCGCCTTCGCACCGGGCGACGACGGCGTGTCGGGGAGAATGGTGTCGGCGATCTCGGTCATCAGTGACTGGTCGTCCGGACTCAGCACACCGGCATTCTGCTGAGCGACGCGTGGCTTCTCGCCGCCACCGCACGCCGTCAGCAATCCCGACGACACGATGAGCGCGCCGCCGAGGAGCAGCCCGCCCGCCTTCAGAGCGTCGCGCCGGCTGATCGAGTGCAGGTCCTTCGCTTCGCTCAGGACGACAGGGGGCCGAGTCACAGGTTCCTCCGCTTCATCTCGTCCGCGGCGTGATTCACGGCCCGCGCGGTGAGCGCCATATATAGGATGGAGGGGCTCTGATTGCCGGTGGAGGTCATGCAGGCGCCGTCGGTGACGAAGACGTTCTTGCAGGCATGCAGCTGGTTCCACTCGTTCAGCATCGACGTCGAGGCGTCGCGCCCCATGCGGCAACCACCCATCTCGTGGATGTCGAGCCCCGGCGCCTGATGATTGTCGTGGGTCTCGATGTTCGTGCAGCCAGCCGTACCGAGCATCTCCTCGGCCTGCGCGCGCCAGTCGCGGATCATCCGCTCGTCGTTGTCGTCGTAGCCCACTGAGGTGACGAGGCGCGGGATCCCCCACTGATCCTTCTCCGTCTCGTGCAGACGCACGTGGTTCTCCGCCTTCGGGATCGTCTCCCCCTGCATGTACATATAGAGGCCCCACGGCCCCGGATGCGTCTGCGCCTCCTTGTACTCGCTGCCCACGCGATCGGCGGTGGGAGTGCCGCGCTCGCGGTAGCCGCCGGTGAACGTCGTGTAGCCGCCGACGAAATCCATCGTCTGCTTCCCCAGGTTGCGGAAGTTGACGAGGATGCACTCGGTGGGATTCCGGCCGTAGAAGTACTGGTCCTCGAACATCCCCGCGAGCCGGCCGCTCGCGCCCGTGCGGTAATTGTGGTGGCAGACGTAGTGGCCGAGTATGCCGTGGTCGTTGCCGAGCCCGTGGGGGAAGCGGGTGGAGGTGGAGTTGAGGAGGA
>DASSIC010000103.1:0-4430 GCA_035692325.1 Gemmatimonadaceae bacterium
TGGCGAGAGCCTGGAGCCGCTCCGCCGACGCCTGCGCCGCCCGACCGCCGAGAGTGGCGGCGGCGGTGATGAGGGCACCCGTCTTGGAGCGATGGATGCGCTCCAGCTCCGCGAGCTGCAGCGGGCGACCTTCGCCCTCGAGGTCGAGCAGCTGGCCGCCGATCATCCCGCCGGCACCGGAGGCCCGCATCAGGTCGGCGACGATGGAGCCGACGGCGGCATCGTCGAGCGCGAGCGCCCGCGCCGCGTCGGCGGCGCAGAGCGCCGCGAGCGGCACCATGGCGAGGCCTGCGGCCGTGGCGGCACGCACGCCGTACACCCGGTGGACCGTCGGTTGACCGCGGCGCACGTCGTCGTCGTCCATGCACGGCAGGTCGTCGTGCACGAGGGAGTACGCGTGCACGACCTCCACCGCGGCGGCGAGCTCGCTGGCGTCGCCGACGCCCCCCGCCGCCTCGTAGGCACTCATGACGAGGATCCCGCGCATCCGCTTCCCCTCGCCCAGGAGGCTGTAGCGAATGGCGTCGCGCACGGTGTCGGGCGTGCCAATAAGATGGCGGTCGGCGAAGCGCGCGAGCGCCTCGTTGATGGCAGACTGGGCGCGCGCGAGCTCGGCGCGCGGCTCACTCATCGTCGAGAGGCTCGACATCGAACGCTCCGTCGGCGAGCTCGGTGAGACGCTGCACGCGCGCCTCGGCTTCAGAGAGCGTGCCTGCCGCTTCGCGGAGACAGGCGACCCCTTCCTCGAACAGCGCAAGCGCCGCCGCCAGCTCCAGCGGCTCGCTCTCGAGCTGCTCGACGATCGCGTCGAGGCGCGCGAGGCTCTGCTCGATCGTCATCGCGGCGCATCCAGCGGACGCACGGCGACCGTCGTCGCGTCCACGTCACCGTCACGCACGCGGAGGTTGAACCGCTCGCCGGGCGCGAAGTCGCGAATCGACGAACGCGTCGCGCCGTCGGCGCCGCTCGCCACGGCGTATCCCCGTTCCAGCGTCGCCAGGGGCGACAGTGCATTGAGTCGTCCGGCGAGCGCGGCGACGGACGCCTGGCGCTGCGTGAGACGGCCGGACACGGCGCGCGAGAGCGCGCGCGCCGCCGAGCTGGCACGTTGCTGCGGCTCGTACAGGCAGGTCTCGATGGCCCCGACGAGCCGCGCGCGCAGCGCGCCCAGCTCGAGCGCGAGCTCCATCCGCGACGCGACTGCGGTCTCCGCCGCGGCGGACGGGGTAGGAGCGCGCAGGTCGGCGACCAGGTCGCACAGGGTGATGTCCACTTCGTGTCCGACGGCGGAGATGGTGGGAACGGCGCACGCCGCCACGGCGCGCGCCACGCGTTCGTCGTTGAACGCCCAGAGGTCCTCGCGAGATCCCCCGCCCCGTCCGATGATCACGAGATCGGCGCCCCCCCAGCGGGCGACCCGATCCATCGCCGCGCAGAGCTCCAGGGGCGCGTTCTCCCCCTGCACCGCGGCGTGCACCACCACGAGCTCGACGCCGGGCGCGCGCCGGCGCACGACCGCTTCGATGTCGCGCAGCGCCGCACCGCTCGCGCTCGTGACGACGGCGATGCGCCGAGGAAAGCGGGGCAGCTCGCGCTTGCGATCGGCGGCGAGAAGACCGTCGCGCTCCAGCCGCAGCCGCGTGCGCTCGAGCGCCTTGCGCCAGAGCCCGTCCCCCTCGGCCTCCAGTTGCCTGATCGTGAGCTGCATCTCGCCGCGCGCGGCATACACGCCGAGCTGGCCCAGCGCCGTCACCTGCATGCCGTCGTCGGGGGCGGCGGGCATGCGGAGCTGATCGCGCGACCAGACCACGCACTTGAGCTGCGACGCCTGATCGCGCAGACAGAAGTACCAGTGGCCGTTGCGGTGCGCCTTGAAGTCGCTCACCTCGCCGCGCACCCAGAGGGGGACGAACGCGCCCTCGACCACGTCCTTCATGATCTGGGTCAGCGTCGAGACGGCGATCGCCGACGCCGGGCTCGCGCCGGGAAACTCGTCGCCGACGTCCGCATAGACCGACGTCGCGTCCTCCTCGTCGAACAGCGAGGGCGAATCGGCCGGCGCGGGACCGCGAGCGCCCGCAGTGCGTCGACGCATCAGCCGTCGAGCGTGCGCCGCGCGGCGCGCACGGTGTTGTGCAGCAGCATGGCGATCGTCATCGGGCCCACGCCCCCGGGCACGGGTGTGATGAGCGACGCGACCTGGCGCACACCTTCGAAGTCGACGTCCCCCACGAGACGGGTGCCGCTCTTGGTGCTCGCGTCGGGGATGCGGTTCATCCCGACGTCGATGACGACCGCGCCGGGCTTCACCATGTCGGCCGTGACCATGCGCGGCCGTCCCGCGGCCACGATGAGGATGTCGGCGCGCCGCGTGTGCGACGCGAGATCGCGCGTGCGACTGTGGCAGACCGTCACGGTGGCGTCGGCACCAGGGCCCGGCTGCACCATCAGCGCCGCCATCGGCTTGCCGACGATCGTGCTGCGGCCGATCACGACGCACTCGGCGCCGCGCGTCTCGACGCCGTACTCCAGCAGCATGCGCTGCACTCCCGCCGGCGTGCAGGGCGCGAAGCCGTCGCTGTGCCCGATGAGCAGCTTGCCCACGTTCACCGGATGGAAGCCGTCCACGTCCTTGTCGGGGCGGATGTGGCGGATGACCGCGTCCGGATCGATCTGCTTCGGCAGCGGCATCTGCACGAGGATGCCGTGCACGCGCTCGTCGGCGTTGAGGCGCTCCACGAGTGCCAGCAATTCCGCCTGCGACGTGCTCGCGGCGAGACGGATCGTCTCGCCCGCCATGCCGGCCTCGCGCGACGCCTTTTCCTTCGCGCCTACGTAGACGGCGCTCGCCGGATCGTCGCCCACGAGCACGACGGCGAGCCCGGGCGTCACGCCACGCGCAATGAGCGCGGCACTGTCGGCGGCAACCTCGGCGCGGATCTTCTTCGCCAGCGCGGTCCCGTCTATCAGATTGGCGCTGCCCCTGGGCAGCGCAGCGCCGGCCTCGATCGCCGCCCCCTTCCGCGTCGACAGGTCAGCGGGCAAAGTCCACCGCCCGCGTTTCGCGGATCAACACGACCTTGATCTGCCCCGGATACTGCAGCTCGGCCTCGATGCGCCGCGCGATCTCCTCGGAGAGCGTCGTCATGCGGCCGTCGTCCACGTCGTCCGGAACAACCACCACACGAATCTCTCTGCCAGCCTGGATCGCGAACACCCGCTCCACCCCCTTGTAGCTCGACGCGATGCGCTCGAGCCCCTCGCGCCGCTTCACGTATGTCTCAAAGGCCTCGCGGCGCGCGCCAGGCCGCGAGCCCGAGATCGAGTCCGCCGCCTGCACCAGCACGGACACCTCGCTCTCGTGCGGCACGTCGTCGTGATGCGCGGCGATGCAGTTCACCACGAGCGGGTGCTCGCCGTATTTCGTCGCCATCTCGACGCCGAGCTGGACGTGCGTCCCTTCGTGCTCGTGCGTCAGCACCTTCCCGACGTCGTGGAGCAGCGCCCCGCGCTTGGCCATCGCAACATCGAGCCCCAGCTCGGCGGCCATGATTCCCGCCAGGTGCGCCACCTCCTGCGAGTGCTGGAGGATGTTCTGCCCGTAGCTCGTGCGCCACTTCATGCGCCCGATCAGCTTGATCAGCTCGGGATGGAGGCCGTGCACGCCGGTGTTGTACGCCGCCTGCTCGCCGGTCTCCACGATCGCGATGTCGACTTCCTTCTTCGACTTGTTGACGACCTCCTCGATCCGCCCGGGATGGATGCGGCCGTCCGACACCAGCTTCTCGAGCGCCAGGCGCGCGACCTCACGCCGGATGGGATCGAAGCACGACACCACGACGGTGTCCGGCGTGTCGTCGATGATGACGTCGACGCCGGTGGCGAGCTCGAACGCGCGGATGTTGCGCCCCTCGCGCCCGATGATCCGCCCCTTCATCTCGTCGTTCGGCAGCGCCACCGCCGACACGGTGGTCTCCGCCGTCGTGTCCGCGGCGATCCGCTGGATCGCCAGCGCCACGATCTTCTTGGCCTCGCGCTCCGCATTGCGACGCGCGCCCTCGCGGATCTCGCGCAGCGAGTTGGCGGCGTCCGCCTGCGCCTCCTCCTCCAGCCGGCGAATGAGCTCGTTCTTGGCGTCCTGAGCGGACATGCCCGCCATCTGCTCTAGACGGCGTCGCTCCTCGGCCACGAGCTTCTCCAGCTCCTCCTCGCGCGTCTGCACCAGCTTTTCGCGACGGCCGAAGTCGCTGGCGCGGCGCCCGATGTCGCGATCGCGCTGCTCCACCGCTTCGACCTTGCGGTCCAGGGCGCTCTCGCGCTCGTTGATGCGCCGCTCTTCCTGCTCCACGATGGCGCGCCGACCGCGGAGCTCCTGCTCGGCGTCCTCGCGCAGGCGCATCACCTCTTCCTTGCCGGTGACGACGGCGCTC
>DASSIC010000104.1:0-3903 GCA_035692325.1 Gemmatimonadaceae bacterium
CTCGTGGAGATCTCCGCGCGCTTCGGCCGCAGCGAGCCCGATCCGGAGATCCAGGACCTGCTCCGAAAGAGCCACGGCATCAACGTCGGCAACCGCTACCTCGACGGCGCCTTCAACTTCGACCTGTCGGCCGCCGGTTCGCTCGTGCCGGCGGACCTCGCGGCGCGCATCGTGTGGCTCGACGCCTTCACGACCAACCCCGATCGCACGGCGCGCAACCCGAACCTCCTCGTCTGGCAGCGCCGCCCCTGGCTGATCGATCACGGCGCCGCACTGTACGCGCATCACGACTGGGGGGCGGTGGACGAGGAACGCACGCGCAACAGGTTTCCGCTCATTCGCTCGCACGTCCTGCTGCGCCAGAGTGGGGACCTGGCCGAGGCGGACGACGCATGCGTGGCCGCCCTCGCCGGCGGCGCGATCCGCGACGTCGTGGCCAGTGTGCCCGACTCCCTGCTCGTGGATGCGGCATCCGGCGCGAACGACTTCGACACCCCGGGCGAGGCCCGCGCACGGTACGAGCACTACCTCACGACGCGGCTCGCAGCGCCGCGGGCATTCGTTGCCGAGGCGATCGCCGCGCAGGAGCAGGTCCGTCTGGAGCCCCCGCTTCCCCTGAAGGCACGGCGATGAGCGGGGCACCGCAGCTCGACTACGATTTCGCCGTGCTCCGCGTGGTGCCGCGCGTGCACCTGGGCGCGTTCGTCAACGTGGGCGTCGTCCTGCATGCGCGTGCCGCGGAGTTCATCGCCCTGCGGGTGCTGACGGACGTCGACGCCCTCCATGCGCGGCTGCCGGGGATGGATGCCGAGCTGCTCGCGCGCTACCTGCGCGCCAGCGAGGCGATCTGTGGCGGCGACCCGTCCGCGGGGCCGGTGGCGCTCGCCCCCCCGTCGGAACGGTTCCATTGGCTCACCGCGCCGCGCTCCGACGTCATCCAGAGCTCGCCGGTGCACGAGGGCGTGTGCTCGGATCTCGAGCGCGAGCTCGAGCGGCTGTACGCGGAATACGTGAGCTGACGCCATTTCGGCTGTCGGCAGCCGGCCGTCGGCTGTAGTTTCAGAGTGACCCCAGCATCGGGAGCGCCACTTGAACGACGCCCAGCTCAAGGCCTTGCTCCGCAAGACCCAGGCGGCCGCGGCCGCCGCGAAGCCGAAGAAGAACCGGACCTACGACGCCACCCTCGACGCCACGCGTCCGCCGCGCACCGAGGAGGGCGAAGCCGCCGACGCCGATGCGGCCGATCTCTTCTCGCAGATGAAGAAGCGCGAGTTCTAGGCACCGCGGTGATCGGCACGACCGCCACCCACGCTGGCGCCGGCGGCTTGCCGTACGTCATGCTGCGCGCCGTGGACGGCGCGGCGGCTGACATCTATCTGCACGGCGCACACGTCACCTCGTGGCGTCCCGCGCCGGATGGTGACGAGCAGCTCTTCCTCAGCTCGCGCTCGGAATTCCGCGCCGGCGCCGCGATCCGCGGCGGCATTCCCGTCATCTTCCCGCAGTTCGCTGCCGAGGGACCGCTCCCGCGCCATGGCTTCGCGCGAACGCTCGAGTGGGCCCTCGACGGGATCGAGCACACCGAGAACGACGCCATCGCGACCTTCTCGTTCGCTCCGACGCCCGAGATTCACGCCATCTGGCCGGCGGAATTCCTCGCCACGCTCGAGATCTGCGTCGGCGGACCGCGGCTGGTCGTCACCCTTCGCGTCGAGAATGTCGGCTCCTCGCCCTTCTCCTTCACCTGCGCGCTGCACACCTACCTCCGCGTTCGCGATGCCGCACAGGCGGAGCTCGTGGGGCTCAAGGGCGCCCGATTCCGCGACGCGACCGACAAGACGAAGCTGCGCATCGACGACGAGCCGGTGCTGCGCGTGACGGGAGAGCTCGACCGCGTGTACGTCGGTGCGCCGCCGGCGCTCGTCCTGCGCGAGCCGAAACGCGCGCTCGGGATCGAGACGCGCGGCTTCCCCGACGTCGTCGTGTGGAACCCGGGACGCCGCCGTGCGGCAGCGCTCCCGGACATGGAGCCGAACGGCGAGCGCACCATGCTGTGCGTCGAGGCCGCTGTCGTGCAGACGCCGATCACGCTGGCCACGGGCGGACATTGGCATGGATCGCAGCTGCTCGACTGTTCGGTCCACCCCTGACGAGCGAGCGAGGAATCACGAGATGACGAACGACGATCGCCTGCCCGCCGCCGCCGCGGCGGGGCGTGAAGGGCTCGCGTCGCAGCTGCGGGAGCTGGAAGCCTTCGTCGCCGAGTCCGAGGCGGCCGGCGAGCCGCTTCCACCGGAAGCGACCGAGATGATCGAGCGACTCCGTGAGATCGTGCGCGCGCTCGATGGCCTCACCTCCAGTCTCGGCGAGGAGTGACGCAGGCGGCGTCCCGGAGGGATGACTCGCCGGCGATCACCGTACGCGAAGTCTCCGACGCCGCGGACGTGGACGAGGTGCGACGCCTGGTGCTGGCGCACGCCGCGGCGCGCGCGATGACGCCGGGCATCGAGTACATGCGTGCCGACGCCGCGCGCCTGCCAGGCCCATACGTGTCGCCGCGCGGCGGCCTCTGGCTG
Organism: Gemmatimonadaceae bacterium; assembly: GCA_035692325.1. GTDB lineage: Bacteria > Gemmatimonadota > Gemmatimonadetes > Gemmatimonadales > Gemmatimonadaceae > AG11. The sequence continues at coordinate 2,577 of DASSIC010000104.1, forward strand.
GCCCAGGCCAACGGTGCGGGCATCGGCTGCGTAGCGCTGCGACCACTCGATGACGAGACCGCCGAGGTGAAACGGATGTACGTGGACCCGACATGGCGCGGGAAGGGTGTGGGCCGCGCGTTGATGGAAACGCTCATCGCGGGCGCACGCGCTCGACACTATGCCACGCTGCGGCTCGGTACCCTGCACGACATGACCACCGCCATGGCGCTGTACGACGCCCTCGGCTTCACGCCAATCGATCGCTACCGTGCGGACGAGCTGATCGACACCCGGTTCTACGAGCTATCCCTGTGATGATTGTCTTCGCTGCGCGCTGCCTGCGCGCTGCCCTCGTGCTCGTGCCCCTGGCCACCGTCGCCTCGGCGCAGGAGAGCACCAAGGAGCCACCGCGCATCGAGGACAACAGCTTTCTCGTGGAGGAGGCGTACAATCAGGAGACGGGCGTCGTGCAGCACATCAGCAACTTCCGTCGCGCTCCCGACGGCGCCTGGCTCTTCACGTTCACGCAGGAATGGCCCGCGCCATCGCAGCGGCACCAGTTCAGCTACACTGCGCCGCTCGTCTCGAACCGTCCCGGCGGCACGGGAGTGGGCGATCTCGCGCTCAACTACCGCTATCAGGCGCTCGGTCGTGAAGGGTCGAGCGTCTGGCTCGCGCCGCGGCTGAGCGTCGTGCTGCCCACCGGCGACGCCGCCACCGGCCGCGGACTCGGCGGTCCCGGTCTGCAGACCATGATTCCGCTGAGCGTCGAGCTGACCAACACCTTCGTCACGCACTGGAATGCCGGCTACACGGCCACGCGTGCACGAGACACCGACGGCATGCGGCGTACGCTGGGCGTGCTCAACGCGGCAGCGAGCGCGATCTGGCTCGTCGCGCCCACGCTCAACGTCATGCTGGAGAGCACCTGGGACCGCACCGAATCATTCGATGCAGGGTCGACCACCCGGAGCGACGATCACTTCACGATCATGCCCGGCGTTCGCGGCGCGATCAATCTTCGGTCGGGGATGCAGATCGTTCCCGGGATCGGCCTGCCATTCGTGCGCAGCGCTGGGAGTACGGAGCGCGATCTCTTTCTCTACTTCAGCGTCGAGCACTCCTTCAGGTAGCGTCGGCGGCGACGCGATGCAGCCCGCGCCGCTCCGCCACCGCGGTCAGCCCCTGCTCGCCCAGCGTCATCAGGTCCAGCCAGGCATCGCGCGCGATCATCAGTGGCGCGTGCTCGAGGTCGTCGCCCTCGTGCAGAGCGAGTGCCGCTCCCTCCGACTGCGTACCGCGCACCAGCGCCGACAACCGCGCGACGTCTGCTCCCGCCGCGTCC
>DASSIC010000105.1:0-3176 GCA_035692325.1 Gemmatimonadaceae bacterium
GTCGATCCCCGCCGTCGCGGCGCAGGTTTGCGCCTGGGCCAGCGCGGCATCCCGCTCCGCCTGCGTCGCCGTGGCCGGAATGTTCGGCGCGCACACCGCCTCCTTCCGCACGGCCGTCGAGGTGTCGGGTGCGCCACCGGACGCGAGCGCCGAGAACTGCGAGCGAAGGGTTCGGGCGTAGGCGAGGCTGCCGTTCAGCTGCGGCATGGACAGGCTGCGCGCCTGGGCGAGCTGGCCGCTCGCTCGCGCGATGCCCGCGCGCGCGACCTGCAGCTCTTCGCTCTCACGTGCGGCGAGACGGATGGCCTCGTCGAGCGAAAGCGTACGCGCCGGTGAGCCGACGCTCGCGGGCGCTGGCTGTTGCGCTCCGAGCGTGGCGGCGGAGCCCAGGAGCGCCAGCGTCGTCGCTCGGACGATCGCGCGGCGCGCCGAGGTCCGGGTGAATGCGAGGGTCATCGAGTGGCGGGAGAGGGAGTCAGGGCGGCGGAACCAGGAACGACACCGTTCGAAGCCGGTGCGCCGATGATGCGAAGGAAGCTGTGCACGTAGCGCTCGGCGGCTTCGCCGAGCGGCGGATAGACGTCGGGCACGAAGTGCCGGGCCATCGCGTCGCTCATCACGACCGCCGTGAGCATCACCGCAGCGACGTCGACGTCGATGTCGGATGCAGCGAGTCCGCGCGCCTGAAGCCTACGGATGTACGAGGTAATCGTGTCATGGACGTCGTGCCGGCCGCGGCAGGCGAACTCCGCCGCCTCGGGGCGTTCGTCCAGCTCGCCCATCGTGTGTACGAGCAGCGGCCGCATCTCGCGGACACGCTCCATGCTCGTGGCCACGAAGGCGGTCAGCTCCGCGCTGGGGTCGACCGGCTCGGCGGGCAGGGCGGGCTTGGCTTCGGCCGCGTTGTGCTGGCCGAGGACCGCCTCGAGGAGAGCGCTCTTGGACCCGAAGGTACGGAAGAGCGTGACCTCGTTGACACCGGCCTCGATCGCGATGAGGCGGGTGGTGGCGCCCCGGAAGCCGTGCTTTGCGTAGACACGGCGGGCCGCCTCGAGAATGCGCTCACGGGAAATCATGGGCGCATAGTAGCGCAAACAAATGCGTATGCAAGTACCTACTTGCTTACGCTGTCGAGCTCGCTATCGGACGCGCGCCACGTACCCGATCGTGCTCTGCGTGGCCGACGGCGCCAGCGCCGGCGTGAGCGTGTAGCGGAGTGTCGTGACGCAGCCGTCGTACGCGACCGGCACCCCACACCCGCCCGCGGTGGGGGTGTACGTCCACGTGGCGCCACCGTCGTTCGAGTAGCTCACGGTGGCCGACATCCCCGCCGGAAGCGACGACGTCACGCTCCCCAGCTTGAACGCGACGAGTGACGGAACGTCGTCGGTCAGCACGACGGTGGTCGCATCGTACTCGCCCGTGTTGTTGAACCGGGTCGTGTAGGTGAGATCCACCCCGGCGCTCACCGTTCCCGTGGGGCTGACCAGCTTGGAGATGCCCAGCGTGGGAAAGCTGCGGCGGAGCTGCACCCAGCCCGTATCCTTCGTCGACGCGAGCGTGACGTTCGACGCCCGCAGGATCGCCGTGTTCACGGCGGTGTCCCCGACGCTGACCGTGTACCACACCGAGTACGGCGTGGCGCTGCGCGCGCCGAGCGTCACCTGCGCGCTGTCCGGCCGCAGGCGTGTCGTGATTCCGGCACCGGTGACCGAGTCGATCTGCACGAAGCTGGGCGCACCGGCCTGCACCGCGATGAGATTGTAGGTGCCCGGCACTCCCGCCACGTTGGAGACGGTGAAGACTTCCGCGTACCGCGTGCCCGGCAGCCGCTTCGCCACACTGCCGGTGCCCTTCGGCGAGACGGCGATCGCGATCGTGAGCGTGGTAGTCGCGCGGCTGCCCGCCGCCGAGCCGTCGTTGTTGACGGCGCTCGGATCGTACGACGGCGACGAGGCACTGGCCACGTTCACCAGCGTCCCCTGGGTGGCCGGCGCCAGCACGATTACCGAGTCCACGACCGTCGCGCCGACGCTCAGGCTGGCGACGGCTGGCCAGGTCACGATGCCGCTAGCGTAGCTGCCGCCGTTCGTGGCGCGGATGAAGGTCACGCCGGACGGCAAGCTGTCCCGTGCGACGACCTGATATGCGGTGGCGGGCCCGCTGTTGGAGAGACTGATCGCGTACTTGAGCGTGTCGCTCATGGCCGCGGCGCTCATGCCGCTCTTGGTGACGGCGACGTCGGCCGTCCCCACGGTCACGGTGGCCGACCCGCTGCCGATCGACGTCGTGCCCACGTAGCCACTCGCGCCGTTCACGTACTGCCCCGCGGTGGTCGTGACGGTGGTCGTGTACACCAGATTCAACGTCGCCCCGGCGGCGATGGCGAACGAGCTGCCCGGCGTGCCTCGCCAGACGATCGCTCCCGTCGCCCCGCTGGCCGGCATCGCGCTGGCGTTCGCGGCGGTCACACCGCTGGCGGCTGTGACTCCCACGTAGCTCACGCCGGCGGGGAGCACGTCGCGAATGGAATCCACCGTCACGTCGAAGGTGGAGAGGTTTCGGATCGCGACGGTGTAGGTCTCGCTGCCCCCGCTCGGCAGCTGGATCGCACCGGCCGTCTTGGTGAGCGCGAAGCTGGCCGACGGCGATGGTGCGGGCGGAATGGGCGCGGGGACGCCGGCGCCCGTGCCGTAGTTCGCCGAATACTTGAGCTGTCCGCCACTGAGTTCGTTGGAGTAGGGCAGCGGCGTCGCCGTGGTGCCGGAGCACAGATACTTGAAGAGGTATCGCACCGACACGTTCCACGTCGCGCCACCCCCCACGCTCGAGACGGACGCGACGAAGTACGTCTGGTTCGTCGTCCCCGGCACGATCACGGAGCTCAGGTTCGCGTCCGCGCTCGTGATCGAGTCGCGCACGAGCTGGAAGCATCCCGCCGGGAAGGTCGCGTTGCCCGCCGGCTGGAGGTTGAAGGTGTCACCCGCCTTCCATCCCTTGAACTGGAAGGTCACGTCGAGTGGAATGACCTGCCCCACCACGGCGCCCGCGCCGATGCTGCTCGACGAGGTGAGCCCTCCCGCCTGCGCACTGATCATCGCCAGCGTGGTCACGGGGCCGCTTCCGCTCGCGGTGCCCCCCGCGCCGTCGCTCACGCTCACCGAGAGCACGTTCCG
>DASSIC010000106.1:0-7901 GCA_035692325.1 Gemmatimonadaceae bacterium
CGCCGTCGGCATCTCGCCGCCGCTGCGCAGATGGCGCGGGATGATGTCGTTCGGACCGATGGTCGTGCCGCGGCTCATGATCACCGCGCGTTCCACCGCGTTCTTGAGCTCGCGCACGTTGCCGGGCCAGTGGTACGACATGATCCAGTCCCAGGCGGCGTCGTCGAAGCCGGTGATGGTCTTGCCGTTCTGCTGGGCGAAGCGCGCGAGGAACTCGTTGGCGAGCAGCTGGATGTCCTGCGCCCGCTCACGCAGCGGCGGCAGGTCGATCTCCACCACGGCCAGGCGATAGTAGAGATCCTCGCGCAGCTCGCCGTCGGCGATCGCCTTCTGGAGATTCTTGTTCGTCGCCGCGAGAATGCGGATGTCGACGTTGATCTCCTTCTTGCCCCCCAGGCGGCGCACCTGCCGCGTCTCGATCGCGCGCAGGAGCTTGACCTGGATGTCCGGCGACATCTCCGCCATCTCGTCGAGGAAGATCGTGCCGCCGCTCGACATCTCGAACGCGCCGGGCTTCTCGTTGGTGGAGCCGGTGAACGCCCCCTTCTCGTGGCCGAACAGCTCGTTCTCCAGGATCTCCTTCGGCAGCGCCGCGCAGTTGAGCGCGAAGAAGGGCCCCTTGGCGCGATCGCTCTTCTGGTGCAGCGCCCGCGCGACGAGCTCCTTGCCGGTGCCGCTCTCGCCCAGAATGAGCACGCTCGCCGTGGAGGGCGCGACCGCCTCGATCACCTGGTACACCGACCGCATCGCCTCGCTCTGCCCGGTGAGCTCGCCGTAGTGCGTGAGCCCCTCGAGCTTGGACGCCAGCTCGCGGTTCGTCTGCTGGACCTGGTACTTGTCGAGCGCCTTGGGGATCAGCGCCTTGAGCCGATTGAGCTTTTCGGCGTTGAGCGGCTTCTCGATGTAGTCGTACGCGCCCTGCTGCATCGCCTGCACGGCGGAATCGACGGTCGCCTGGCCGGTGATGATGATGCACTCGGTCGGGATCGCGCGCTGCTGCAGCTCGCGCAGGAGCGCGAGGCCGTCGAGCTTGGGCATCTTGAGGTCGGCCAGGACGACGCCATAGCGCTCGGCGCCCAGCGCATCGAGGGCGCGCTGACCATCGGCCACGACGTCCACGGAATATCCGGCGTCCTCGAGGATCGCGCTCAACCCGGTCGTGATCGCGGCTTCGTCGTCCGCGATGAGAATCTTTGCCTGCTTCATCGTTCCTCGGGCGGTCATGCCGGGCGCTCGGTGGTCACGCGCGCGGAAAGACCAGTGAAAGATCCGTACGAACTGCTGTCCCGCCCTGCTCCTCGTCGCTCCAGCGAACGCCCGCCGCGCGCAGCGCGCCGGCGACCGCCTCGGGCATCGCCGCGCGTCGGCCCTCCGCCGCGATCGTCACCGTCGTCGCCGAGCCATGCTCGCGGACCACGCACCGGACGGGCGTGGCGCGCGATGCCTGATCGGTCCCGACGACCAGCTCGAGCACCGGCGCGGCGAGCGCGAGACGAACCGCATCGCCGGCCACGCTCGTCGGGGCGCTCTCCACACCATCGAGATCCACGAGCACCTCGGCGTCGGCCGACGAGGACGACGCACTGCACACTGTCGCGATGCGCCGGAGCGTGAGCGCGACGTCCACCGGCTGCCGTTCGGCGCGGCCAAGCGCCAGCACCGCGTCAAGTAAGGTAGTCAACCGCTCCAACTGATGCCCTGCCGCTTCGGCGAATTGCTCCACCGCCGACGCCGGCGTGTCCGGCCGCGCCGCCCGGCCCCGGATCACCTCCAGGTTCACCGACACGCCGTTCAGCGCATCCTTCACATCGTGTGACGCTCGGCCGACGGCGCGCTGGAAGGTGGCAAGCCAGAGCTCCTCGACGCGCTCGTCGGCGGATACCGGCGTCATTCAGTCCGACAGATCCGCGTCGTCCGGCGCCGCGACATGCGCCGGCGTCGCGTCCAGCGGCATCACGCGATGCTGGATCGGCGGCTTGATGTACGTCGCCACGTGCTTCGCCGTGTCACCGATCGCGAGCTGCTCGAACAGGAAGCGAAACTTGGCGTCGTACGCCTTCGCCACGGTGCGCTTCACGTCCTCGGGCAGATCCCACAGCCGCCGCTTGAAGGGTCCCAGCGCCTTCTTGCGCGTCTTGTAGAAGAACTGCTCGTCGGTATCGGTCGACTTGCGCTCGTCCTTCGCGTTCTCGCGCAGCCAGGCGTAGATCTCGTTGCGCAGCGCTCCCGGCATCTCGTCGTACAGCATGTTCTGGAAGTTCGTCGCGAGATGGATCTCCGCCGTCTCCCGCTTGGGGAAGTTGTTGAAGGCGGTGTCGGGCAGCGTGGACGCACCGTGCTGCACCGCGCCCGCGAGCCCGTACTTGTCGCGCGCCACCTTGCTGAGCCGCTCGAGCGTGTCGAGGTCGAGCGCCACGTCGGCGATGGAGCCGTCGGCCAGCACCACGCCGCCGTGCGACGTGCCACTCTGCACGCTGATCTTCGACAGCCCCGCCATTCCCTTGGGCAGCGCCTTCACGAAGCCGTCCATGTAGGCCTCGAGCTCCTCGACGGTGGAGTTCTGCGTCCCCACCTCGCCGATCTCGCCGCCCACGGAGATCGTCACTCCCTTCGGCTCCACCGAGCGGACATCCTGGAGGATGTCGATCCCGACCTCGTAGTTCAGCCGCTGCTGCTCGAGGTGGGTCGGCTTGCTCAGGTCCACCAGCGTGGAGGTGTCGATGTCGATGTTGTAGAAGCCGGCACCGACCGCCTCGCGCACGAGCGCCTTCACCGCGTCCACCTCGGGCCTGGGCGCCACCGCGTACTTCTTGTGGTTGACCTGGAAGTGGTCGCCCTGGATGAAGATCGGCGCGCGCCAGCCCTCGCGCAGCGCCGCGGCGATCATGACTGCCACGTACTCCGCCGGACGCTGCTCCGTATAGGCGATCTCCGAGCGCGCGATCTCCAGGATGAACGCGCCCGCCTTCATCGCCAGCGCGGTGCGGAAGATCGATCGCGCGGTGTCGTACGACGCCCCGCGCACGTTGATCGCGGGCACGGTGAAGCCGTGGATCTCGTTCCGGCCGCGTGCCATGTACAGATCGTGGATCGAGGAGGGTCGCACGCCCGCCTGCTGTCCGACCTCCCAGATGAGCCAGCGCGCGTACTCGCGCGCCACCGGCTCGCCGAAGACGGCGGTCCGGATCAGCTCGTCCATCTTTGGCGTGGCGAGCGCCTCGGGGCGCGAAACGGTCACGTGCCCGTCGTTTACGGAGACGGCGTCGCCGAACAGGGTGTTCAGAGTGTCGATGTCGTGCATGGCATCCTCACAAAAGTGCAGCCGCCCGCATGGGCGGCGCGGGAGCGCGTGGAGAGAGTCAAGCTCGCCGCGCGCGGCGGGGGTCGCAAGGCCGCGCGCGCGTGACTCAGATCACCCGCGACGGATCCGATTTCGGCAGGAGATTCCACTCCTGCCGTGCCGCCTCGGCGTCCGCGCGGCCAAGCATGGCGTAGGTGAACTGCTTGCCGAGCTCCACGCCGGGCTGGTCGAAGGCGTTCACGCCATACAGCTGTCCGGCATACGCGGTCGCCAGCTCGAGGAGCATCAGCAGCTCGCCGACGGCGAACGCGTCGACCTTCTCCATCAGCAGCGTCATGTTCGGCCGGCCGCGCCGCGCCAGTGCGCCCGCCGTCGCCCGCCGCTCGATGTCCAGCAGCTCACCGAGGCGATGCCCGCCGAGATAGGCGAGCTCAGGGATGTCGGCATGGAGCCGGGGGATCTCGACGTCGCTCGCGCCCTGCTCCACGCCGATGAAGGTGACCGTCTTGTCCGGCGGTCCCTCCATGAAGAGCTGCACCTGGCTGTGCTGATCGGTCGCCCCGAGCGCGGCGAGCGGCGTGGGACCCACCCCCGCATCACCCGCCGCGCGGTGCTTCCCCAGGCTCTCCGCCCAGAGCTGCACGAACCAGGCGGCCATGTCGCGCAGCGCATCGCTGTACGGCATCAGCACCTGCACATGCCGCCCGTGCCTGGTGTCGGCCAGGTACTGCAGCGCGGCGAAAGTCCCGGCGATGTTCTTCGCCAGCGTGCCGGAGGCGCATCGCGTGCGCATGTCGGCCGCGCCGGCGAGCAGCTCGCCCGTCTCGATCCCCATCAGCGCCGCGGGCAGAATGCCCACGGGGGTGAGCACGCTGAACCGCCCGCCCACGTTCGCCGGGATCTCCAGCGCGGCGATCCCCTCCGCCTTGGCGATGGCTCGCAGTGCGCCCTTGGTCGGATCGGTCACGAACACGATCCGTTCCTTCGCCATCGCGTCGCCGAGCGTCCGCGCGAGGTGCTCCCGCACGACGAGGTACTGCGCCATCGTCTCCGCCGTGCCCCCGGACTTTGAGGTCACCACGAAGAGGCTGCGCCGCGGGTCGAGCCGCGCGAGGAGCGCGGTAATGTTCGCCGGATCGACGTTGTCCAGCACGTGCAATCGGGGATTGCCGTCACGCGCCGCGTCGTCGAGCAGGTTCCACTGCGGCGCTCTCAGCGCGGTGCGCAGGGCGATGGGCCCCAGTGCCGAGCCGCCGATACCCAGCACGACGACGTCGGAGAGCGCGTCGGTACCGGAGCGTCGCTTCACGCGCGCTACGTACTCCGTCGTGCGGCCGTGCAGCTCGCGATCGTCAGGCAGATCGAGAAAGCCGAGCGTTCCGTCGGCATGCAGCGCCGCCACGGCCGAGTGCGCGGCCGAGAAGCGCGCGCCGACGTCGCGCCACTCGGCGTCGGTGATGCCGCCGTCGATCGGCGGAGCCATCATGTTGGTGTAGTCCAGGCGCAGCGGCATCGTCGCGGTCAGATGGTGATCGTCAGGCCATCGAACGCCGGCGCGACGCCGGCGGGAAGCTCGGCCTCGAGATCGGCGTGGAAGTTGTCGTGCGTGAGATGTGTGAGATACGTGCGCTCGGCGCCGATCTCGCTGGCGACCCGCAGCGCTTCCGGCAGACTGAGGTGGGTCGGGTGCGGCCGGCGGAACAACGCGTTCACCACCAGCACGCGCGCGCCTCGCAGCAGTACCAGCGCTTCGTCGGGCACCGCCTTGGCATCGGTGACGTACGCCAGCGGACCGATGCGGTACGCAAATACCGTGACAGCCCCGTGCGGCACCGGCACGGCCGTCACGTCCACGTCGGCGACGCGCACCGTGTCGCCTGCGGCGACGCGAATCGCGCGGCCCTGCGGCTTGGTCGTCCCCGGCAGCGGCTGGATCGTGTCGTCGAAGATGTAGCTGAACTTCGCTTCCAGATCGCCAAGGGTGTCGGCGGCGCCGTACATCGGCAGATGCACGTCGCGGCGCGCCGTGATCGCGCGCAGGTCGTCGATGCCGTGAGTGTGGTCGGCGTGCCCGTGCGTGTACAGCACGGCATCCACGCGATCGATGTGCGCCCGCACCAGCTGCAGCCGGAGCTCCGGCGGCGTGTCGATGAGAAGCACCGCACCACTGTCCGTCTCGACGGCGGCGCCGACGCGCGTGCGCTGGTCGCGAGGGTCGCGCGACCGGCACACCGCGCAGTCACAGCCGAGCTGCGGCACGCCGAAGCTGGTGCCGGTGCCGAGAAAGGTGAGCCTCACGCCACGGGGACGGAGGGCCCGGCCTCCGTCATACGGTCTCGACCTTCATGAGATTGGTCGTGCCGGGGACGTCGAAGGGCACGCCGGCCGTGACGACCACGCGATCGCCCGCACGCGCCAAGCCGCGCGAGCGCACGGCATCGAGCGCGAGCTTCACCATGCTCTCGTACGTGTCGCAGTGGCGCACGAGACAGGGAATGACGCCCCAGACCAGCGCGAGCTGCCGATAGGTGCGTTCCTGGTCGGTGAGCACGAGGATCGGAACGCCCGGCCGGTGCGACGCCACCACGCGCGCCGAGAAGCCGCTCTTGGTGAACACGATGAGCGCGGGCGCCGCCAGGCTGCGCACCGCCGACGTGGCCGCGGCCGCGATGGCGTGCTCGGTGGACACCGCGCTCTCACGCTCCTCGCGGTCGTCCGCTCCGGCGATGCGCGGATGCTTCTCGATCTCCACGATGATACGCGACATCGCCTCGACGGCCAGGCGAGGATACTGTCCCGCCGCCGTCTCCGCCGAGAGCATGACCGCATCGGTTCCGTCGAGGATCGCGTTCGCGACGTCGCTCGCCTCGGCGCGTGTCGGTCGCGGATGGGTGATCATCGACTCCAGCATCTGCGTCGCCGTGATCACGGGGCGGCCGAGCTTGTTGCAGAGGGTGATGATGCGCTTCTGCGCGATCGGCACCTCCTCGAACGGCAGCTCCACGCCGAGATCGCCACGCGCGACCATCACCGCGTCGGACGCGCGGACGATGCTCTCGATGTTCTCCAGGGCCGAGTCCTTCTCGATCTTCGCGACGACCAGCATCTCCTTGGGGATGCGCTCGCGCAGCTCCGCAATGTCGGCGGCGCGGCGCACGAAGCTCAGCGCGAGATACTCGAGCCCGTGCGCGACCGCGAACTCGACGTCGGCCCAGTCCTTGTCCGTGATGGAGGGCGCGCTCACGGCGACGCCGGGAAGGTTCATCCCCTTGTGGCTCTTGATCATCCCGCCATGCAGCACGCGCGCCTTCACCCTCGGGGCATGCACCTCCAGCGCCACGAGCTCGATCAGGCCGTCATCCACGAGGATGCGGTCCCCGACCTTCACGTCGTCGCAGAGATGCTCGTAGGTGGTCGGGAACTCGGTGCCGCTGGCATCCTCACCGGCCACGAGCACGACGTCCTCGCCGTCGTTCACGCTGCGCGCCTCGGCGAGATCGCCGATCCGGATGCGCGGACCCTGCAGGTCGCCGAGGATGGCGATCGGTCGACCCAGCTCCTTGGCGGTGTCGCGCACCATCGTCACGGTCTTCGCGTGCTGCTCCTGCGTGCCGTGCGAGAAGTTCAGTCGGGCGACGTTGAGCCCGGCCTCCATGAGGCTCCGCAGCGTCTCGCGATTCGCGGTCGACGGGCCGAGCGTACAGACGATCTTCGTGCGAGGGAAGGACACGTGGCGTGGATCGGAGTGGCGGAGCGGGATCAGCGGGTGGACGCCATCTCGCGGCCGAGTGCGCCGCTCTTCTTCTCGAGGCCGGCGGTGAGCGTCTCGAAGCTCTTCTGGAAGCTGGCGAGACCGTCGCGGAGCAGCTTGTCGGTCACGTCCTCCAGGTCGATCCCTACCGCAGCGAGATCGGCGATCACCTGGCGCGCCGCCGCGAGCTCCTGATCCACCGTGCGGCGCACTTCGCCATGATCGCGGAACGCGTCGATCAGCGCGGGCGGCATCGTGTTCACCGTGTCGGGGCCGATCAGATCTTCCACGTAGATCGTGTCCCGGTACGCCGGGTTCTTCACGCCGGTGCTCGCCCACAGTGGACGCTGCACGCGCGCGCCTTCCTTCTTCAGCGCGGCGAAGCGGGGCGAGGAGAATTCCTCCTGGAAGAGCGCGTACGCCAGCTTGGCGTTGGCGATCGCCGCCTTGCCTCGGAGCGCCAGCACCTTCTCGCGCTCGGCGCCCGACTTCTGCGCGGCGAGCGCGTCCAGGCGCTTGTCGATCTCGGTGTCCACGCGGCTCACGAAGAACGACGCGACCGACGCGATGCCCTCGACGGGCTTGCCCGCCTTGCGTCGATCCTCGAGCCCGTCGAGGTACGCGTGGATCACGCGCCGGTGCGCCTCGAGCGAAAAGAGCAGCGTGATGTTGACGTTGAGGCCGGCACCGATCAGCGTGCGGACGGCGACCGCGCCTTCCGCCGTGCCCGGCACCTTGATCATCACGTTCGGGCGGTCCACCATCGCCCAGAGGCGCTGCGCCTCGGCCACCGTGGCGTGGGAGTCGTTCGCAGATGCCGGCGAGACCTCGATCGAGACGAATCCGTCT
>DASSIC010000107.1:0-2576 GCA_035692325.1 Gemmatimonadaceae bacterium
GTACCACGTGTACGTCGGCATCCCGGCCAAGAGCGTGCGGGTGAAGCCCAATGCGCCCGAGCCGGCCACGATCCTGCGCACGTCGGAGCACCGGATCCCGCGCGCCGGTCAGTAGACCCGCAGCACGTCCTCCACGGGCCCGGCGTCGCCGGACTGCAGGAGCTGAAGAATGTCGCGCAGCGCGGCGCGCTCGCGCGGCCACACGAAACGCTCGAGCGCCCGGTCGGGGACGAGCCACTCGGCCTGCGCGTGCTCCTCGCCGAGCGTGATCTCCGCAGTCGGATCGACGAAGGCGGCGAACACGACCGCGAGCTCCACAGTGTGCGACTTGTGGAGATAGAAGGGCTGCACGCAGACGTTGTACAGCCGCCGCACCTCGAGTCCCGTCTCCTCGCGCACCTCGCGCACCGCGGCCTCCTCCGGCTCCTCACCGCTCTCGATGCGACCGTGCACCGTCTCCCACGCCAGCGGACAGCGCGTCGTGCGCGCGCGCTGGAGGGTCAGGATGCGCCAGCCGTTGGCGCGCGGGCTGATGAGGTAGACGTCGATCGTGCCGACGCTGGTCGTCGCCATTGTGTGAGCGGGCAGAGTAGGAAGGATCTGGCCAACGGAGAGCCGGCGCGTATGTTGGTCGAAGCGCCGGGCGCACGGCAATATCCTCGGAAGACAGCCGGCGCGCACTTCGATGGAGGGCCCCATGGCCTACCACCTCCTCCAACCCGACGGCACTCGGCGCGAGAGTGCAGAGCCGGGCACGCTGGGCGGCAATTGCACGCTCAAGATCTACGGCCGGCTCGACTGCGCGCGAGCGATCGCAGCGCTTCCCCTCGGCTATGCCAGGCACCGCGTCTTCTTTGCCGACGAGGCTGCGGCGATCCGCGCGGGGTATCGGCCCTGTGCGCGCTGCATGCCGGAACGGTACGCAATCTGGAAAGCGGGACCGTTGACGCCGGAGAGCTACCCGTGGCGGGTGCCGCCACACCATCCCATGGTGACGCCGCCGTCACTGACCTGATCGCCAGCGCAGCAGGGCGAGAATGGTCGCCAGCAGCACTCGTCCATGGCTGTCGACCGACACGACGAGATCCGCATTGCGCGCCAGTGTCGCGACGAGCCGCGGCGACGCGACGTCGGCCGCCAGGCTGACTACCAGCACCCCGTTCTTCCGTGGCGCCGGCAGGCCTGTTTCACGCAGGACGAGGGCATCGAGCGCGTCGGTCTCGGGCGCGTCGGTATTCACCGCGGCGATCTGGACGTGCGCGCCGAGCGTCGCCGCCGCCTCCACGAGCTCGTCATGAAGGCGCCCCGGTGGCGCGCGATCGGCATCGACGAGCCACCCGATGCGCACGCGCGCCGACGATGACGTCGGTTCCGGCTCGTTGATGACGCGAACGGGCTCCGCCGCCACGCGGCGCAGCTCTTCCACCGTGGTATCGCCGGCGCGGACGAGCGCCATGCCGGACTCCCAAAGGGTCGCGCAGCCCGCCAGGCGCGCCGCGTCGGCGATGGCCTCCGTGGGTGCGCCGCTGGCGACGCGTCGCTCGAACTCTGGCGACGCGACGAGGATCTCGGCGATCGCGACGCGCCCGCGATAGCCGACGCCGTCGCACGCCGGGCATCCGGCAGCGCCGCATTCACGGCATGCGCGTCGCACCAGCCGCTGTGCGACGACACCCTTCACCGCGGTCGCGATCTTGTAGCCGGCCACCCCGATGTCGATGAGCCGAGTGACGGCGCTCGCGGCATCGTTGGTGTGGAGGGTGGAGAGCACGAGGTGTCCGGTGAGCGACGCCTGGATCGCGATCTCCGCCGTCTCGCGGTCGCGGATCTCGCCGACGAGGATGACGTCCGGATCCTGCCGCATGATGGAGCGCAGCGCCGCACCGAAGGTGAGCCCGGCGCGTTCGTGCACCTGAACCTGCACGATCCCCGGCAGGCGGTACTCGATGGGATCTTCCACCGTGACGACGTTGACGCCGCGCGCCGAAATCTCCCGGAGTGCGGCGTAGAGCGTCGTCGTTTTCCCGGAACCCGTGGGGCCCGTGACGAGCAGCAGTCCCTCGCGCTGCTCGAGCAGCGACCGGATGCGCCGCAGGTCGCTGTCCACGAAGCCGATGGCGTCCAGGGTGCGAAGACCGGCGCGGCCGTCGAGCACGCGCACGACGACCTTTTCGCCGTGGGATGCGGGGAGGGTGGAGACGCGGAGATCCACCACCGCGCCGCCGACGGCGACGCGCGCCCGACCGTCCTGCGGACGCAGCCGATCGGCGATGTCGAGCCCCGACAGGATCTTGATGCGCGAGACGAGCGACGGTGCCACCGAGCGCGGAAGCACGCGCGCCTGACGCAGCACGCCGTCCACGCGATGACGAACGGCGATCCCCTGCTCCTCCGGCTCGAGGTGGATGTCGCTCGCTCCGCTCCGAATGCCGTCGGCGAGGAGTTGATCCACCAGCCGGACGACCGATGCCCCAGCGTCCACACCGCCCTCGGCCGCGGACTCGGCGCCGAAGGCGAGGTGCTCCACTTCGACCGGTGGCTGCTGCACGTCGCGGCGGCTGCCACCGTGCGGGTCG
>DASSIC010000108.1:0-6537 GCA_035692325.1 Gemmatimonadaceae bacterium
AGGGACGCGAGGACGACTCACGGGGTGGGCACGACGGGGCGCGAGGATAGGGCGGCGCGCACGGCGCGCGTCGCCCGGTCGTAGACGGGAACCATTGCTGTGTGAAACGAAGACGGGGCGCTCCATCAGGAGCGCCCCGCCTGCATTCGTGTCCCGCGTCGCGTCAGCGCTTGGCCGGGGCCGCCGCGGCCGGCTTCGGCGGCTCCTTGGCCGCGTCCTTCGCGATCCCCGGATCGCTTTCGGCGAAGCTCGTATCGAGCCCGCGCGAACGCAGGCTGTTCACGTACATCACCTTGTCCACCGCCTTGCCGTAGCCCTCGGCCGGCTCGATCAGCTTCCCGTCCACGAGCTCCATCAGCGCATCGTTGAGCGTCACCATGCCGAGCCGCTTGGACGTCTGCATGACCGTGGGGATCTGGAAGGTCTTTCCCTCGCGGATGAGGTTCGTGACCGCGGGAATGGACAGGAGCACCTCGCGCGCGGCGACGCGTCCGCCGCCGATCTTCTTGCACAAGGTCTGCGAGATGACGCCCTTGAGCGATTCGGCCAGCATGACGCGGATCTGCGACTGCCGGTCGGCGGGGAATTGATCGATGATGCGATCGATCGTGCCCGCGGCGGTCGTGGTGTGGAGCGTCCCGAACACGAGGTGTCCCGTCTCGGCCGTCTCGATGGCGATGGCGACGGTCTCCAGGTCGCGCAGCTCGCCGACGAGAATGATGTCCGGGTCTTCGCGCAGCGCCGCACGGAGCGCGCTCTTGAACGAGCCGGTGTGCACACCGACCTGACGCTGCGTGATGACGCACTTCTTGTTCGGGTGCACGAACTCGATCGGATCTTCGATCGTGAGCACGTGATCGCTGCGGGAGCGGTTCACCAGGTCGATCAGCGAGCAGAGCGTCGTCGACTTGCCCGAGCCGGTCGGCCCCGTGACGAGCACGAGCCCCTTGTTGAGCTGACAGAGCTTCTGCACCTCGGGGGTGATCCCCATCTGTTCGACCGTGACGACGGTCGCCGGGATCTGCCGAAAGACGGCGGCGGGCCCCTTGCGATCCTTCAGCGCGTTGGCGCGAAAGCGCGCGACCCCGGCGAGCTCGTACGCGTAGTCGGTGTCGTTCGAATCGGTGTACTCGCGGCGGTTGCGCTCCGGCATGATCGAGCGGATCATCGCGTCGAGCTGCGTCGGCTCGAGCACGCCACCCTCGAGGCGCGTCATCTCGCCATGCAGGCGCACGATCGGCGGTTCACCGCAGCGGAGATGCAGATCGGAGGAGCCACGCTCCACCATGGTGCGCAGCAGGGCGTCGAGCGCGGCCTTCGCGCGGTCGCTGCCCGGGAAGGCGTTGATCGCGTCGGCATCGCCGCCCACCGTGGGGAGCGCCGCCACGCTCGCCTCCACGGCCGCGGGAGCGGCGGCAGGGGCACCGGCGGGTGCGGCCGGCGCGGCAGCGGGCATCGACGCCGCGTACTCCGGAATCTCCGGGCGGGGATGCCCGTTCAGCCGCTGGCGCTCACGCCGCTCGTCGAGCGTGACGCGGGCGCGCCACTGGGTGCCCTCGCGTGCCGCATCGATGCAGAACGCGCCGTCTTCGGAGACGTAGTCGAACTGCGTGGGCCGGCCGGCGTCCAGGTGCGCCGCCGCATCCGCCGGCGCGATCTCGCGGAGCAGCGAGACGACCTGCTGGCTGGTGAGCGCCGTCTTCGTCATGGGACGCGGTGCCCCCGCGATCTCGAGCTCGGCGAGCTCGCTCTCGTGCAGCTTGAGGGCGGTGGCGCGCTGGCTCACCATGACGGACAGGAGGCGGTCGAGCTGGGGCATGCGGCTCAGGTGATGGGGCGGACGTACGCGATCTGATGGCGATTCACGAGCCGCAGCTGATCGGCCGTGAAGAGGGCGACGAAGGGAAGCGAGAGGTCGTTCAGCGCGTCGATGAGACGCTGTCGGTTGGCGCGCACTTCGGGGAAGATCGAGCCGACATGGGCACTGCCGTCGACCAGTGTCAGCTCCACCTTCATGCCCACGAGGGCGCGGTCGACCGCATCGTCGCCCTCCGGGAGCTGCGTGCCCACGACGGCGATCTGCGCCTTCTGGACGAGGTACGCATCCCCCGTCGTAAGGACGAGTGGGAGGAAGGGTTCGTCATCGTTCAGCAGGTCGATCGGCTCCCCCGGACCGGCACGGAACCGCGTGGAGGTCTGGACGAAGACGTCGCCATCGAGCCGCATGCCGTTGGTGAGGGTGACCTCTACCGCGCGGCGGACCTTCTCGATTCGATAATCGCTCATCGCGTCACTCATCCCTAGAGTGTCGGACGATTGGTCCGGAAGATCAAGCTGTTGCGAAGCAGTGGCTCGCGCGTCCGCGCCGGATTACGTTCCGCCGGTGCTCGCGCGCATCCTCGCCCTGATGGGGCTCCTGGCCGCCAACGGATTCTTCGTCGCGGCGGAATTCTCGGTGGTCCGATCCCGACGCTCTCGCCTGGAAGCGATGGCCCGCGCCGGCGACGCGAAGGCGAGACTGGTGCTGCGGGCCACGGCCAGCATGGCCCGGCTGCTCTCGGCCAGTCAGTTCGGCATCACGCTCGCCAGCATCGGCATCGGCGTGCTGGCCGAGGAGACGCTGGCGCACACGTTCGCCACCTCGCTCGGCCCGCTCTCCACCATGCTGCGCCTGAGCGCCGCCACGGTCGGTACCGTGTGCGCGATGGCCATCGTGACCTACGGCCACGTGGTGTTCGGCGAGCTCGCGCCGCGCAGTGCCGCGCTCAATCATCCCGAAGAGGTCTCGCGCTGGCTCGTGCCACCGCTGATGGCCTTCGCCTGGATCACCTCTCCCTTCACCTGGCTGCTCAACAAGTCCGCCGAGCTGGTGCTGCGCCTCTTCCGCCAGGCGCCGGTGAGCGCGGAGGAAAACGTGCACTCGGCGGACGAGCTGCGCATCCTCGTCGAACAGAGTCAGGAAGTGGGTGTGCTGGAACGGCAGGACGCCGCGCTGATCGAGGGCGTGTTCGAGTTCTCGGAAAAGAATGCCCGGGAAGTGATGACGCCGCGCACGGCGATCGATGCGCTCGACATCGAGGCGACGCTCGACGAGGCGGTGTCGCTGGTGGTGGAGACGCAGCGGTCCCGCTACCCGGTGTACGAGGACTCGATCGACAACATCGTGGGGCTCGTGCTGGCCAAGGACTTCATCCCGTTGCTGCGCGAGCGGCCCGCCAGCTTCACGCTGAAGCAGGTGATGCGGCCGGTGCACGTGGTGCCGGGCTCCCGCGAAGTCGAGGAGGTGCTCGCGGACTTCAAGCGGCTCAAGGAGCACATGGCGGTGGTGCTCGACGAATACGGTGGCACCGCCGGCATCGTGACGATGGAGGATCTGCTCGAGGAGATCGTCGGCGAGATCCTCGACGAGTACGACGAGCCCGAAGTGCTGAGCGCGACGGAGCCGGGAGCCGACGTGCTGCTGACGGGCACGACGAACATCCACGAGCTCAATGAGCGCTACGGGCTCGAGGTGCCGGACGACGAGTACACCACCATCGGCGGCTACGTGTTCGGCGCGCTTGGCCGGCTGCCACTCGTCGGCGACCGCGTGACGGCGAGCCACGCCATCTTCACCGTGCGCTCGATGGAAGGGCGCCGCGTGGACACGCTGGCGGTGGACCTGCATTCGGTCGGCGACCGTCGCGCGAAGCAGCGCGCGCAGGAGTAGATCGGCTCGAGTGGCGCTGGCGTCGTGCGCTAGCGCCGCGACGCGATCTGCGCGCAGAGCAGCACGGCCTCGATCATGCTCGACGGATCGGCGATCCCCTGCCCCGCGATGTCGAGCGCGGTGCCGTGATCGGGCGAGGTGCGCGGGAAGGGCAGCCCGAGCGTCACGTTCACCGCGGAGCCGAACGCGGCGACCTTGATCGCCGTCATGCCGACATCGTGATAGGGGGCGATCACGGCGTCGAACGCACCGCGCATGGCTCGCACGAACACGGTGTCGGCGGGAAAGGGACCGGCGAGACCGTTCGCGCGCGCGGCCGGCGCGAGCAGGTCGTCGTCCTCGCGCCCGAAGCGCCCGTGATCCCCCGCATGCGGGTTCACCGCGCACAGCGCGATGCACGGCTCGGCGATGCCGAACCACTCGCGCAGTCCGGCGCGCGTGACCGTCGCCGCCGTGCCGATCACGTCGGCCGTCAGCCGATGCAGCACGTCGCGCAGTGGGATGTGCGTCGTGGCGAGCACGACGCGCAGGGGGTTCGGCGCCCCGCCCGTGGGACGCGTCGCCGCGAGCATCATCGCGACGTCGCGCCCCGTGCGCGCCGCGAGCATCTCGGTGTGACCGGGGAAATCGAAGCCCCCAGCGAGCAACGCGTGCTTGTCCAGTGGCGCGGTGACGATGCCATCCACCGAACCGGCCATGGCCAGCTCGATGACGCGATCGACGGCGAGCCCAGCGCACAGCCCGGCGCGCGCCTCATCAGCGTCATCACCATCCCAGCGGCCCACCGGCTCGTCCACGCCCGCCACGCCGGCCGGCCCGACGACATGCAGATCGACCGCGCCGCGCACGCGCGGATCGAGGCGCGCCGCGGCGACGATCTCCGGTCCGATGCCGCGCGGATCGCCGAGCGAGACCGCGAGACGCGGACGCGCCATGCTACGCGAGGCGGAGGGACATCACGGCTGCGCCGGTGCCGTCTGCGGCGCGGCCGCCAGCGCTTCCTCACGGACGGAGACGTAGGTCCCCTTGCGCAGCGAATCCATGAGGCGCTTGATGCCGCCCTCCTCGGCGAGGCGCGAGCGGAAGCGCTCCTTCACTTCGGCAAGGGTGAGGTCTCCGCCCTCCTCGACCGACGCCAGCTGCGCGACGACGAACTTGCCCGGCACGGTGGCGTTGCCCGGGATCTGGAAGATGACGAAATCCTTCGCCTTCTTGTCGGCGAACGCCGTCTGGTATGCGGCCGGCAGCTGCGCGCGCGGGAAGGGCGTCAGCAGCGTCGTCTCTTCGGCGCTCGCGAAGTCGTGGTTCTTCTTCGCCAGGGAATCGAAGGGCGCGCCTGCCTTCCACGCGGCGGCGACGCTGTCGGCGGCGAGACCGGCCCGCGCGACGTCGGCGGAATCGATCTTCGGCGCGATCAGGATGTGCCGCGCCTTGACCTCGCCCGGCTGCACGCGGTCGACGCGAATGATGTGATAGCCGAACGGCGTCTCGATCACGGGGCTCAGCTGGCCGGGCGCGAGCGCGAACATCCACCGGTCGAATTCAGCGACCATGCGTCCGCGGCGATTCCAGCCGAGGTCGCCCCCGTTGTCGCGCGAGCCCGGGTCCATCGATTCGCGCTTCGCGAGCATCTCGAAGTCACCGCCGGTCTTGATCTCGACGAGCAGCGACTCCGCCTTCACCCGCGCGCGCTCCTTGGCCGCGACACTCGGCTTGGGGGCGATGATGATCTGACGCCAGGTGACGCTCGCTTCACGCTTCGGCAGCGTGGCGCGGTTGCGATCGTACGCCTCCTGCACTTCGGCGTCGGTGACGTTCGCCTGCACGATCTTACCGTCCTCGCGCAGCTTCCGGACGGTGCGCGTGATCGTCTCCGTGCGCCGGACCTCGTCGGCGCGGAAGCGGCGAAACTCTTCAGGGGTGCCCAGCCCCGCCTTCTGCAGTTCGGCGCGATACTCGGCCTCGCTGCTGAAACGCGAACGGATGTCCTTGATCTGCTTGTCGACGGTATTGTTCACGTCGGCGTCGGGCACCTCGATCTTGAGCTCCTTGCCCTTCTGGAGCAGCAGCTCCTCGTCGATCAGCTCGTTCACGACACCCATGACGAAGGTGTGGAATCCGGCGCTGTCGCCGGGAATCTTCGCCCCTTCCTGCCGTTTCTGGATCAGCCGCTCCTGCAGACCCGACTGCGTGATGACGACGTCACCGACGACGGCGACGACGCGATCGAGCGGGATGGCCTGCGTGGCGGTGGACGGCTGGGCCTGCGGTGCTGGCTGCTGCGCGCGCACGGAGAGGGGAGCGGCGGCCAGGAGAGCGGCGGCGGAAAGCGAAAGGGAGAGGCGCATATCCTCGAAATACCCGCGGCCCGGCCATGAAGGTCCGGGCCGCTCGGTGACGGGTGGGCGACGTGCCCACCCGAACAGCATTACGGCTTCGCCGGCGCGGGCTGCTGCGACGGGGTTGGTGCGGCGGCACCGGGTGCGCCCGGCAGCGGCACCGCCGACGGCGGCTGCTGCGCGGTGCGCGCGGAATCCGCCGACGCACGGAGCTTCGCCGCGCGCTCGACGGCGCGATCGATGCCCGCGGCGTTGACCTTGGCGTCGTACTTGTCCATCAGGACGATCTGCAGTGGCGCCGGAACAGGCACGGGCTGCGCCTGACCGGCCATCACGCGGTCCAGGAACGCTTCGACGCGCGCGGCGGCGAGCCGCTCGCGATCGGCCGGGGTCTTCGCGCTGTCGGCCAGCGACTTGGGATCGATGCCGAGCTGCGCCCAGCTCATCGCCACCGCCTGCCCGAAGTCACGGTGCAGGTTGGCGACTTCC
>DASSIC010000109.1:0-2533 GCA_035692325.1 Gemmatimonadaceae bacterium
CGACCGCTCGTTCAGGGCTTTCGCCGTGCGCGGCACGGCGCCGGCCGCCGACGACCATCACTGCGAGATCCGGCGCGCCGAGTGGCGCGCGCGACCTGGCGGACTGGTGTTCGAGATCGAGGCCAACCGCTTCCTTCATCACATGGTGCGCTTCCTCCTGGGTACGATGATCGAGATCGCGATCGGCCGCCGGCCGGCGGAGGATCTCGCGGCGCTCCTCGTGGCTGCGGACAACGACGACGTTTCGGCGCCGGCTCCGGCGCACGCCCTCTTCCTGGACCGGGTGCGCTACCCGGACGACCTCTATCTGACCACGGAATGAAGATCTTTCTCGCCACCGCCCGCACGGAGGACGTCGCCTGGGGCGCGGCGCACGGCATGCTCGACGGCGTGCTCACCTCCCCCGCCCTCCTCGCCGAGGAGGTGCGCGACGATGCGCGGGCGCATCTCGTGGAGCTGTGCCGGCTCGTGCACGGACCCATCTTCGCCTCGGTGCAGGCGATCGACGCGGCCGGGGCATATCGCGACGGCAAGGAGCTGGCGAAGCTGTCCGATCAGATCGTCGCGCAGCTCCCGCTCGTGGAGGAGACGCTTGGCGCGATGCGCCGACTGCGCGCCGACGGCGTGCGCGTCGCCGCGACGCACGTGTTCAACACCGCGCAGGCGCTGCTCGCCGTGCGCGCCGGGGCGTCCAGCGTCGTCATCGCGCTCGATCAGCTCGACGCGGCGGGTCACGACGCCATCGGCGTCGTGCGCGACATCCGGGGCGCCTTCGATTCGTCGGACGCCGAGTGCGATGTCGTGGCGGTCGCGCCGGCCTCCCCTACCCAGTTCGGCGCCTGCGCCTGCGCGGGTGCCGACGCCGTCGCGGTGAGCGAATCGCTCTGCCGCGCGCTCCTCGTCCATCCCCTCACCGATCGAGGCGTCGACCAGTTTCTCGGCGACGTCGCTCGGCTCCGCCGTGTATGGCCCATCTCCTGATGCGTTCCGCCTTCTTCGCCGCGCTCGTCGGCGCGGCCGCTGCCTGCACCAGCTCCCCATCCGAGTCGTCCGCCCAGATCGCGCGCACCGAGGATGCGGCGGCGCGCACGTCGACCATCGCCACGTCGCGACGCACCGCCATCACGGATGCCGTGGCGCGCGTGGCGCCATCGGTGGTGACCGTACAGACGGAGGTCGTGCAGCGCGTGCAGGCCGATCCCTTCGACTTCTTCTTCGGCGGACGATCGGGCACCCAGACCTCGGCCGGGCTCGGGACCGGGTTCATCATCCGCCCGGACGGCGTGATCGTCACCAATGCGCACGTCGTGGCCGGCGCGACGTCCATTTCCGTGATGCTGCGCGATGGCACCACCTATCCCGCGCGCATGATCGGCACCGACGAGACGAACGATCTCGCCGTGATCCAGGTGAAGGCGAGCGGGCTTCCGGTGGCACCCCTCGGCGACTCCGACAATCTCCTCGTCGGCGAGTGGGCGATCGCCATCGGGAATCCGTACGGGTTCATGCTCGGCAACTCCGAGCCGAGCGTGACCGCGGGCGTGATCAGCGGCGTCGGACGGAACCTGGTGGCGCGGAGCGAAGGGCCCTCGGCCTACTTCGACATGATCCAGACGGACGCGTCGATCAACCCCGGCAACTCCGGCGGCCCGCTCGTGAGCGCCGGGGGCGAGGTGATCGGGGTCAATTCGTCGATCTATTCCACGAGCGGCGGCTCCATCGGACTCGGATTCGCGATCCCGATCAACCGGGCCCGCCGGGTGGCCGACGATCTCCTCACCCACGGCCGAGTGCGCCGCCCCTGGATCGGGGTGCAGCTCGAGTCGCCAAGGACCCAGAATCCCCGCGATCTCATCGCGCGCGGCGCGCTCGTGGCGGCGGTGACGCCGGGCTCCCCCGCCCAGAGCGCCGGCATCCGCCCGGGCGACGTCATCCTGCGCTCCCGTACCCGCGCCATCCGGAATCGCTTCGACTGGGACGCGGCGCTGCTCGATCTTCGCGTTGGCGAGCGTGTCTCCCTCGTTGTCCGGCGGGGCGGATCGGAGATCCCGGTCAACGTGACGATCGCCGACCT
Organism: Gemmatimonadaceae bacterium; assembly: GCA_035692325.1. Taxonomy (GTDB): domain Bacteria; phylum Gemmatimonadota; class Gemmatimonadetes; order Gemmatimonadales; family Gemmatimonadaceae; genus AG11. Next base: position 2,075 of record DASSIC010000109.1, read on the forward strand.
GCCCGAAGTGAGCGCCCCCAAGGTGCAGGTGATGCGCGAGCTGGAGGTGGTGACGCTGACCCCCGCCATCAAGGCGGAGCGGGGGATCCTGTCGTCGCGTGGAGCCCTCATCTACCGGGCCTCCGAGCGGGTCACGGCGGAGCTCTACCTCCAGCCGGGCGACGTGATCGTGCAGATCAACCGCACCCCGATCGGGTCGGCGGAGGACGTCTCGCGCGCGCTCGACTATTATTCAGGACGTGGACCGATCCGACTCTTCTTCGAGCGCCAGGGACAGATCTCCTCTACCGACTTCGTGATCCGATGACGGCGCACGACCGCTACTCGTCGCCGCTGGCCGAGCGCTATGCGTCGCGCGCCATGCTCGAGCTCTGGTCGCCGCAGATGCGACATGGGCTCTGGCGTCGACTCTGGCTCGCGCTCGCCGAGGCCGAGCAGCAGCTCGGCGTGCCGATCCCG
>DASSIC010000110.1:0-3843 GCA_035692325.1 Gemmatimonadaceae bacterium
CGGCTGCGACGGGCCTTCGGAGCGGAGAGAGAGGGATTCGAACCCTCGATAGAGGTTGACCCCCTATGCCGGTTTAGCAAACCGGTGCCTTCAGCCTCTCGGCCATCTCTCCAGAGGCGGCGCGCATGGTGCGGCCAGCGCTGAATGTAACCGCGCGCGCGCGGCCGGAGCAACCCGAGCGGCTTGGCACCCCTCACGGTTGCCGTGCGAGCGGAGGGCCAGGGACTCGAACCCTGAAGTCCTTGCGGACGCCGGTTTTCAAGACCGGTGCAATAGCCATTCTGCCAACCCTCCCGGGCCACAGCCAAGATCGCTGGGCGGCGCCACGGTCGCAACGGCCTGTCCGGCAATCGCGGACATTTCGCCACGGCAGCGCCGCTATCGTGACGATGCGGAGATCGCATTCGCCGAGCCACATGCTCCACCGCGTCGTCGCGGCTGCATCAGGAGGCTACCATGAAGGACACCATTGTCGTCCCGCTGGACGGGTCGCCGTTCGCCGAGCAGGTCCTTCCGCTCGCGGCATCGATGGCGCGAACGCTGGACATTCCGCTCGAGCTGGTGCGCGTGCATCTCGCGCCGACGCTCGGCTTCTCCCAAGACGTGTTCCACGCCACGCTCGACGAGGATGCCGACGCGCGCCTCGGCGATCGCGGCTATCTCGACCGTCTGGCGCTGGCGCTCGCCAATCAGGAGCTGGACGTGCACACCACGCTGCTGGATGCGCGCAACGTGCCCGACGCGATCGTGGCCCGCGCCACGGCGGCGCGCGCACGGCTCATCGTCATGACCACGCATGGTCGCACCGGCGTGCGACGCACGATCATGGGGAGCGTGGCCGACGAAGTGGTGCGGCGGTCGGCACTTCCGGTGCTGCTGTGGACGACGACCGAATCGCACCCCGTGCGGTCGCCGAGTCTGCCGTTCACGCGCGTGCTGGTGCCGCTGGACGGCTCGCTGGCAGCGGAGGCGATCCTGCCGCACGCCGTCATGATGGCGCAGCTCGGCTCGGGACGCTTGACGCTCCTTCGCGTGGTGGGGCCGGCGCTCGCCGGAACGGAGCCCCCGGCGACCGTGCCCATCTCGCCCTTTTTCGCCTACTCGAGCGCAGTGACGGTGATCGATGAGCAGGCGACGCAGCATGCGACCGAGCACGCGTCGGCGTATCTCAACGCGACGGCGGCGCAGCTGCGCACGACGTATCACGGGCTGCGCGTCGACGTGAAGGTGATGGTGGACGAACGCGCGGACGTGGCAGTGCTCGCGGCGGCGAAGCAGGAAGGCGCCGACCTCGTGGCGCTCGTCCCGCAGGGGCTGGGCGCGAGCCGCGTGATCGTCGGCAGCACAGCGGATTCGCTGCTGCGGGAGCGCATCGGCGCGGTGATGTTGCTGCGGCCCTCGGCCGCCTAGGAGGCTACATGCTCACACTACTCGAGCTGGTGCAGCTGGAGCGATCCTATCGGACGGGGAAGGCGCTGACCGTGTATCTGGACGGCAGGTCGCCGGATCCGGCGCAGCGAACCGCGTGGCGCCGCGCGCTGAACCATGCACTAGCGGAGGTGCGCGACACGCTGCACGACGCCCCGCGCGCCGAGCGCGAAGCGTTCGCCCGCTGCGTGGAGGAGATGGAGGAGAGCCTGGCGGAGCACGACGGCGCGCTGCGCGCCCGCGGCTGGGTGGGATTCTTCCCGGAGGAGGGGGTTGCCCACACGGAAGCCCTTCCCGTCGACGTGCCGCTGATCGTCGCCTGGGGCGACGGCATCCGTGTCGCGCCCTACATCCGCGCGCTCAAGCAGCATCAGCCCGCGATCGTCGCGCTCGTCGACAGCCGCATGGCGCGCGTGCATCGCTTTGCGCACGGGATGCTCGAGGAGGTCGAGACGCTGCGCGCCCACGCGCATGTGGGGCCGGCGGAGCACATGGGCTACCCGCCGCGCCAGGGTTTCCACACCGGCACGCGTGGGAGCGCGGGCAGCGACGCGAGCGACCGCGAACTGCGCGCGGCCACCGCCGACATGCTGCGCACGCTCGCGGACCGGCTCACGACGCTGGCCGGGTCGGACGGGTGGATTCTCCTGGCGGGGATCCCCGAAGTGGTGAGCGATGCGATGTCGGCGATGCCGATCCGGCTCGAGCGACGGGTGCGGCGGCTGGAGCACCTCGACATTCACGCCACACGGGCGCAGATCGCGCAGGCGGTGGAAGCCGGGGCGCGCGAGGCCCGGCGCGAGTACGACCTGGCGCGCGTGACGGATCTGCTGGAGCGTCACGCCGCGGGCGGGCACGGCGTGGCCGGCTTCCCGCTCACACACGAGGCGCTGCACGAACACGCCGTGGAGACGCTCTACTTCTCCGGGGAGTTCCTGGCGGCGCATCCAGGGGGCGCCGAACTGCTCGTGCGCGCCGCCTTCGACGAGCGCATCCGACCCGAGTACGTCTCGGGGCCAGCGGCCACTCGGCTCGACGACGAGGCGGGAGGCGTCGGGGCGTCGCTGCGGTTCGTCTCCATGCGCAAGCGTCCGCCGGTGCGTGCAGGAGGTCCATATCCGGCGCCTGAGGTGGTGCACGACCACTCGACGAGCCAGGAGCTGTCGTCCTGAGCAGACACGAAGGACCTGCACCTCCTGGCCGAGTGCAGGTCCTTCGTCGCTCTGCTCCCTCAGGACGACAGACTCAGATCATCGCGGCGGCGCCGACCTCCGGATGGGCGCGCATGAACTGCACGAGCCGCTCGGAGTAGTCCGGAAAGCGCGGGCACTCGATGCCGCTCGGCGCGAGATCGCGCTGCGCGTTCGTCGTGGAGAAGGTCGTCGGCAGCACGAAGTAGTCGATCGCGCTGGAGGGGATGCGGAGCAGGGCGTAGACCCCGGGCACCTTGTCGATGAACATCTTCGCCACGCCGCGCGACAGCGGGATGCGGATCAACGTGCGACCCGTGCGACGCCCGAGGTCGGTGAGGAGCTCGTCGATCGTGAGGGGAGCGGGATCGGCGAGCTGGTAGACGCGACCGAGCGACTCCGAGCGTCCGCTGAGCCAGGCGATCGCGTCGACGACGAAGTTGCGGGGCACGACGTTGAATCGCGTCGCCCGGCTGTCGCCAACGACGGGCATGAGCGCGACCTTCGGCTGCCGCAGCAGCCACTGCATGGCGAAGTAGGGGCCATCGTACTTCTGGGTCGTGCCGGTGGTGCTGTCACCGACGACGACCGCAGGGCGGTAGATCGTCACGGGCAGCCCGTCCCGCATGGCGCGCCGCACCTCCACCTCCGCGAGATACTTCGTCTCCTCGTAGAAGTTGTTGAAGGTCTGCCCCTCTTCCAGCATGTCCTCGGTGAAGATGCCGGGGAAGCGTCCGCTCACGTAGCAGGTGCTCACGTACTGGAAGCGGCGCAGCCGTGGGCAGCGCGCAGCGAAGGCGAGCATGTGCTTCGTGCCGTCCACGTTCACGCGCATCGCGAGCGCGCGCCCGACCGAGAGATCGTAGACGGCAGCGAGATGAAAGATCTCGACGACGTTCGGCGTCAGCTCGACGGCTGCGCCGAGTCCGAGATCGGGCTGCACGATGTCGCCCTCGGCGATGCGCACGCGTCCGGCCAGTCCGGGAGTGCGTGCAACGAGCTCCTCCAGCCGAGTTCGAGCGAGCGGCGCGTACTTGGGCTGCACCAGGCAGACCGCCTGGGCGTCGGGCATGCGCGTGAGCACGCGCGGCAGCAGCTCGCTGCCGAGAAAGCCGGGGAATCCGGTGAACAGGACGGTATCCATGCGGGTCAAGGTAACGTCGATTCCGGCCACTGCCGTCAGGCAACGCCCGGCGCGCCGCCGTTTGCCTGACAGCGCCCCCCG
>DASSIC010000111.1:0-3096 GCA_035692325.1 Gemmatimonadaceae bacterium
GTCCCTCTTCGGCGCGCGAGCAGCTCCTCGAGCACGGCGAGCGTCGTGTCGTCCGCCCCTTCGCCGCCCATCAGCTCGTCCAGCAGCGCCCGGTCGAGCGACAACAACGCCGCGCGCTCCTCGGCCCTCGGCGCATCCTTCCCGTACATGTGATCGATCACGAACCCGAACTGCAGCGACGCCGCGAAGGGCGACGGAATCTCCGTCTGCACGGTGCGGATCGTGATCGCCCCCGACGCGATGCGCTCCAGCACGTCGCGCAGCGCCGGCATGTCGAACGCATCCTGCAGTACGTCGCGATAGGTCTCGACGAGAATCGGGAACGACGGATAGCCCCGCACCGCCTGCAGCAGGTCGAGCGACTTGAGACGCTGCAGCCAGAGCGGCATGCGTCGACGCGGATTGCCGCGCGGCAGCAGCAGCGCCCGCGCGGCATTCATGCGGAAGCGCGCCCCGAACAGCGACGACGCCCCCACCTCCTCGAGCACGAGCCGCTCCGCCTCCTCCACCGTCAGTGTGCGGATCGCGTCCACCGGCGGCGCGGCGCCCATGTCGGGGAGGCGCAGCATCAGCCCGTCGTCCGTCGTCTGCACCTGCGCGTCGATGCCGAGCTGCTCGCGCATGCGTCGGCCGAGTGCCATTCCCCATGGTGCGTTGACGCGTCCGCCGAATGGCGCGTGCAGCACCATGCGCACCGAGCCCACCTCGTCGCGGAAGTGCTCGAGCACGAGGTGCGTCTCGTCGGGGACGACGCGCGTGATCGCGCGCTGCGCCTGCACGTACTCCACGAGCGATCGCACCGTCGGTTCGTCGGCGTGGTGCGTCTTCTGGATCTCCGCCAGGTCCACCAGCGTGCGCGCGTCGTCCAGCTCTCGCCGCAGTGCGCCGACGCGGGCAGTGAGATGGCTCGACCGCGCCATGAACTCGCCGTGCCAGAAGGGCATCCGCGCTGGCGCGCCCGGCGCCGGTACGACGATCACCCGGTCGTGCTCGATCGCGCGAATCCGCCAGGTGCTGGACCCGAGCTGGAACGCATCGCCGACGCGCGACTCGTGGACGAACTCTTCGTCCAGCTCGCCGAGCCGGGTCTTGTCGGCGAGGTTCACCGTGTACAGCCCGCGGTCGGGGATCGTGCCGCCGGAGATCGTCGCCACCATCCGCGCGCCGCGGGTCGGCGTCAGCAGATCGGTGATCCGGTCCCAGTGAATGCGCGCATCCAGCTCGGCGGCGACGTCGCTCGGGTACTTGCCCGACAACATCCCTAACACCTCATCGAATGCCGCGCGCGTCAGCGAATGGTACGGATACGCGCGACGCACGAAATCGAACAGGCCCGCGCTCGTCCACTCCGGCAGATCGCTCGCCACGATCGCCACGACGAGCTGCGCCAGCACGTCGAGGGCGTTCTGCACCACCTTCGTCGGCTCCACGTCGCCGGTGCGCATCGCGTCCAGGATCGCCAGCTGCTCCAGCGCATCGTCCCTGAACGTCGGGATGAACACCCCTCGGCTCGTCGCGTCTAACGAATGTCCGGCGCGTCCCACGCGCTGGAGCGCCGCCGCCACGCGCTTGGGGCTCTGGAGCTGGATGACGAGGTCCACCGACCCGACGTCGATCCCCAGCTCGAGCGAGCTGGTGGTGACGAGCGCGCGCAGCTCTCCCGCCTTGAGCCGCTCTTCGAGCAGGAAGCGCCGCTCGCGCGACAGCGAGCCGTGATACGGCAGCGCGATCTCCTCTTCCGCGAGCTGATTCACCCGCGCCGCCATCCGCTCCGCCTGCGCGCGGTTGTTGACGAACACCAGCGTCGTCCGCGCGCCGCGGATGTGATCCAGCACCAGCGGCGCGACCGACGTCCAGATCGTCCCGCCCACGTTCGCCAGATCGTCGACGGGCGAGATGACGCTCGTCTCCATGCGCTTCACCAGCCCGCAGTCCACGATCTGCACGGGGCGAAAAGCCGGCTGGAACGCAGATTTCACTGATTTCGCAGATCTTCTCTTTTTGGGCTCTTCATCTGCGCCATCTGCGGAATCTGCGTTCCCCCCCTCGGCTCGTTGCGGTATGCTCCCGCCGAGAAACCGCGCGATCTCCTCGAGCGGCCGTTGGGTGGCCGAGAGGCCGATACGTTGTGGCGCGTCGGGGGCGAGCTGCGTGAGCCGTTCGAGCGTGAGCGCCAGGTGCGCGCCGCGCTTCGTGCCCGCCACGGCGTGGATCTCGTCCACGATCACCGCACGCAATGCACTGAACATCGTGCGCCCGCGCACACTCGTGAGCAGGATGTGCAGCGATTCGGGCGTGGTGATCAGGATGTGCGGCGTCTTGCGCAGCATCTTCGCGCGCGCGCTCGACGGCGTGTCTCCGGTGCGCACCGCGACGCGGATCTCGGGGAACTTCTCCCCCGCCTGCTCGAACCGCTCCTTGAGCTGGCCGAGCGGCGTCTCGAGGTTGCGCTGGACGTCGTTGTTGAGCGCCTTGAGCGGCGAGATGTAGAGCAGGTGCACCGCATTCGCGAGCGGCGCCTCGAGCCCCTCGGTGATCAGCGCATTCAGCTCCCACAGGAAGGCGGCGAGCGTCTTGCCAGTTCCTGTCGGCGCGAGGATGAGCGTGTCCTCACCCCGGGCGATGGCTGGCCACCCCGCGCGCTGCGGCGCCGACGGCTCACCGAGCGTCTCGGTGAACCAGCGTCGGACGACGGGATGAAATTCTGCGAGAGGATCGGCGGACGGCATCACCAGTCAACGTTGCGATAACCATGCGCGCGGCGGGAGACCTCCATGTCATCTCGCAGGAGCGAGCGCAGTCGCCCCGAGCCCTGTCATCCCGCAGGCGCGAGCGCAGTTGCCCCGAGCCCTGTCATCCCGCAGGCGCGAGCGCAGCGAGCGAGTGTCGGGATCTGGCATCCCGACAGCCGTGGCCACCCGCGAGTACGGGAGAGTGGATCCCGACACTCGCTGTCGCTCGTGCGGGATGACAGCGCATGCCCGGGCTGGCGGCCCGGCGATCGGTGCCTCAGATTTCCCGCCTCGGCCCGGGATACCGGCCCGAGGCCAGCGCGTCCGACGACGGAGCGCGAGTGAACGTTCTACACGCTCGACG
>DASSIC010000112.1:0-4357 GCA_035692325.1 Gemmatimonadaceae bacterium
GGTCGATCCGGGCGGGAAGGTTGGAGGGATCGGACATGGGAGAAAGGTAATGAATCGTGAACGGTCGATCGTGAACGGTGAACGGTGAACCGTAACGGCACTGGCTGTCACGGATCACGGTTCACGGTTCACGGATCACGGATCACGGATCACGGATCACGCTTCACCCGTTCCCGTCAGATCCCCCCGAGAATCACCTCGAGCTGGCGAGTGATCGCGTCGCGCACGGCGTCGGGGAGCGCGTACACCTGGATGAACATCGCGCGCGGGTCGGTGGGCGGCGTGCGCCCCGCCTGCTGGAGGTAGTACCGCATGTAGCCGGGCACCACTCCGGGAACGGTCTTCTCGAGCAGCAGCGCGCCGGCGCGCACGGCCGCCGACTGCTCGTAGCGCGACGTGGTGCCACTGCGCCTGTCCGCAGGAGTGGTGTTGTCCTCGATCGCGGCGCTCGCGACGGCGCCCGCGATCTCGTGCGCGAAGACATACAGCACCACGTCCGCCTGATCGCGCTCGTCGGGGAACGCGACGGCGACGGCGTTCTGCTGCTTGCCAAAATGGATCGTGCGCCCTTCACCGCCGAGTGGGAGCGAGAGGTACAGCTCGCCGCTCTGCTGCTGGGTGTTGTTCAGGAAGCGGGTGAGCGCGGGCCGCCACTGCCGCTGCCACAGGGTGTCCACGCGGCCCATCACGCCCGCGTGCGCGCGCGATTCGGCGCTCCAGTAGTCGTGGTAGAAGCGCCGGCTCTCGTCGTCGACGCTGGCGGTGAAGAGCCGCAGCCACTCACGGTCCGCCGCGACGGGAAATGCAGCCGCCAGCAGCGCGATGTACGTGCGGGTCGTCGGATCATTGGAGGCGCCGGGGTTTCCCCCAGCGCGGATGAACAGATCGACCATCTGCCGCATCTGGTCCCACGACTCGAAGTACAGCGGCAGGAACTGGCCGCTCGTGGCGAGCGACGGATTGACCGCGAGGCGCTGGAGCAGCGTGCTCCGGTTGGCGTCGAGCTGTGTGGAGACGCCACGCTGGCGACGCAGCGCCGAGAGTCGATCCGCGTAGCCGCGTCGGAAGTATGGCACGAGCGTCGTGTCGGGGGTCAGCAGCGCGTAGCTGTGCAGCCACAGGTCCACATGCTCGCGGGAGCGGATGGGCCACGCGGCCTCCACGAGCGGCGTGGGCCCGCTCGGCGTGGTGCGCGGGACGCCGGTGGGATCGGGAGCGGGCGCAGGCGAGGGCGACACGCCGCCGGCGCAGGCGGCGGAGAGGGCGAGCAGGATCAGCGCGAGGCGCGCGAGTCGGGAGCGCGGAGCGGAAGAGAACATGGGAGCCGGGTCGAAGTACGAGTGACCTGCTGTCGGCCCCGACTGTCGCAAGCGACGCGCCGACGCGCGCCGCAATGCCTCAGAGATCGCTCGACGTGCGCCCGCAGGTGACGCAGAACTTCCACCCTCGCTCCAGCTCGCTGCCGCACGCCGGGCAGTGCACCATCGTCAGGTCCTGGCCGCAGTGTGGACAGAAGCTGATCTGACGTCCGGTGGGGAGCTCGCCGTTGCAGAAGGTGCAGTGCTCTCCGACCGCGACGGCGATCGGCTTCGCGGCGCGCCGCGGCGCTGCGTCGGGAGGCAAGCCGGCCGTCGTCGAGGGCGTGTGGCCGACGGGGGGAAAGGGCCCGCTGCCGGTGCGATGCAGCGGCTGTGCGGCTCCAGGCGTCGGGGTGCCCACGGTGCCCTGCGTGCCCGACGCGCGAGTCTGGGCGTCGAGGAGGTGCAACCATTCCGGGGCGAGCGCCACGTGCGCCGTGGCGAACTCGCGGATCACCGACGGATCCGGCGTCGGCGCCGCCAGCTGCGCCGCCAGCGTGTCGCGCATCCTGTCGTCCACCACGAGGTAGCCGCGCGGACCGGCGAGCAGCTCGAGCAGCACCATCTCGTAGTCGTGATTGGACTGGAGGCCCAGCTCCCGGCGATGCAGGCGATACGGCAGGATCGTCTGGAACAGCTCCCCCACCTCGAACGGCTGATTGAGGAACGGCGTGAACTTCGTGCGGATGATGTGCACGAGATGCCGGTACATCCGTTCGACGTCGTCCATCGCTCTCCCTGAACCAGTCCGTGATGTCGCGCGACTAGTGCGGCAGCTGCGACTCGATCGAGTCCAGCCGTGCCTGCCGAATCGCATCGATGGCGCGCTGCCGACGCATGTGGTCGTCGCGCACGTTGTCCACGCCGACGAGCGACTGCACGCGGCTGTAGAGGCTCGGCTCTCCGGCGTCGGCGTGATGATAGCCGTACGCATACCCGATTCCCGCGCCGAGCAGGAGGAAGACGCTGCGGCGCATGAGGAAATGGCCGATCGGGCGGACCACGTTCATCAATTCGTCCATGTCGACTAGATCGTTCGCTCGGGTGTGATGCGCGGCACCTGCCGCGCCGGGTTGAAGGGACGTCCTGCCGGGAAGGCCGCGGGTTCCACCGTGACCCGCCGCTTCGTGCGCTGTGTCGCCAGCCATTCGTCGAACCCGGAGGTGCGTGCGCCGTCGGAGCTGGTCTGCTCCTTCGCCGCCGCCACCGCGAGATCGTTGGCGTACTCGTTCTGCGGATGTCCGGCGTGACCGCGCACCCACTGCCACTGCACGCGATGCGGTGCGGCGGCGTCGACCAGTTCCTGCCAGAGCGCGAGGTTCTCGATCGCACCACCGGTGCGACGCCAGCCCTTTCGTGCCCAGCCGTGCACCCACTCCGTCATTCCCTTCACGAGATACTGCGAATCGCTCGTGAACAGCACGCGGAACCGTCCCCCCTTTCGCCCCATGACGCGGAATGCCTCGATCGCGCTCCGCAGCGCCATGCGGTTGTTCGTCGTGCCGGGCTCGGAGATCCAGTAGTCCCAGCGCGTGAGGCGCTCGGTCGCCGGATTCAGGTGCTCGATGACGCCGGCGGCCCCGCCCGGATTCGCCCCCTCGCGCCCGTTGCCGAGACACGATTCATCGGCATAAACCGCAACAAGGGGAAGCTCGTCGCCCGCGTCGGCACTCACCCGACCACCTCGATTCCCTCGAGCTCGTCGATGTAGAGAGTGAGCTTGTCGCCCGTCGTGGGGTGGTGGGCCTCCAGCGCCTCGCGCCCCCCGGCGACACGCAGCTTGTCGACGACGATGATGAACTCGGTGCCGCGACGCCAGACGGACAGGCGGCGTCCGTCGGTGATCGCGCGCTCGAGCGCGTCGTACTGGGCGGTGTTCAGTTGCGTGAGCCTGTGGCGACGGGGCATCGAAGGGCGGGGAGCGCGGCGGCGGTCAAGCGCACCAGCGGCTCGCGAACGAGGCGAGCACTGCGGCGGCACGATCGATCTCGTCCAGGGGAATGTACTCCTCGGCCGCATGCGCGAGGGAGATGTCGCCTGGGCCGAAGCAGACGGCGGGGATCCCGGCGTCGTTCAGGAGCGCGGCGTCGGTCCAGGCCGACATTCCCTCCACCGTCACCGGTTCGCCCCGCTCGCGCAACGCCGCGTCCAGCCCCTGCACGAGCGGCGAGTCCACGGCGACGTCGCTCGGTCCCTGCGTCACGAGCAGGCGCACGTCGGCCGCGAACGAGGGACGACGGGCGCGAATGCGGTCGCAGAGCCGGCGCACCTCGTCCAGTGCATCGGCCGCCGACTCCCCGGGGATCGTGCGCCGCTCGAGCTTGAGCAGGCACCGGTCGGGGTAGGTGGACATGCCGATGCCGCCCTGGATGAGCGACGCATGCAGCGAGCCTCGTCCGAGCAGCGGATGCGTCCGCGTGGGGAGCACGTCGGCGTCGTACGCGTCCAGCTCGGCCAGCAGCAGACCGGCATGCCGGATGGCGTCGACGCCGATGTCCCACCGGCTGCCGTGCGCCGCGCGGCCGGCGACGTCCACCTCGAGCCAGACGAAGCCGCGGTGCGCCGGCATGATGGACAGCCGCGTCGGCTCGGTGACGACGCAGGCATCGGCGCGCACGCCGCGCTCGAGGAGCGTGCGCGTGCCCAGACTCTCGTACTCCTCGTCCGCCACGGCGGCGATGACGATCTCGCCGCGCCCGCCCGCCTGCGCGGCGCGCCACGCGGCCGCACACATCGCGGCGATGCCTCCCTTCATGTCGGCGCTGCCCCGGCCGTACAGACGCCCGTCACGCTCCTCGGCCGAGAAGGGCGGATGGATCATTCCTTCGACGCCGACGACGTCGAGATGGCCGTTGAACATCAGCGAGCGACCTGGCTGGACTGCGCCTCCGCCGATGCGTGCGACGAGATTGGGGCGGCCGGGCGCGACGTCCTGCAGCTCGACGCGAAAGCCCCATGCGCTCAGGACGCCGCGCAGCAGCTCGGCGCACGGACCTTCG
>DASSIC010000113.1:0-2293 GCA_035692325.1 Gemmatimonadaceae bacterium
AGCAGGCCGGCGTGATCACGGCGGAGACGCGCTCGCTGCTGCGCATGGTCGCCGACCAGATGGCCGCGACGGCGCAGAAGGCGCGCCTGATCGAGGATCTGCGGCGCGCCAACGCCGCGCTGATGGAGACGAACGCCGAGCTGGAGAAGCAGTACGGCGCGCTGCTCGAGGCGCGGCGCGTGAAGGACGAGTTCCTCGCCAACATCTCGCACGAGCTGCGCACGCCGCTCACCGCGGTGATGGGCTATCTGGCGCTGATGGACGAGGGGCTCGCGGGCCCGGTGACGCCCGAACAGCGCCGGACGATCGCGCAGGTGAAGGTGTCGAGCGAGCATCTGCTCGAGCTGATTGGCGATCTCCTCGAGCTGACGACGCTCAAGCGCGGCGGGCTCGAGGTGGTCCCCAGCGCGTTCGACGTCCGCGATCCGCTTCGCGACGCCGTGGCGTCGACGCGAGGACGCGCGGGCGACGTCGCGCTGCGCGTCAGCGAGCCGGAGACGGCGACGATGATGGTCAGCGACCGGCGCAAGATCACCAAGATGCTCGTCGCGCTGTTGAGCAACGCCTACAAGTTCACCCAGAGCGGCGAGGTGCGGCTCTCGGTGGAGGTGCTCAACGGCCGCGCGGTGTATCGCGTACAGGACACGGGGATCGGCATTCCGGACGAGATGCAGCAGCTCGTGTTCGAGGAGTTCCGTCAGGTGGACGGATCGAGCACGCGCCGGTTCGGCGGGCCGGGACTCGGCCTGTCGCTCGCGCGGCGGCTCGCCCGCCTCCTCGGCGGCGAGATCTTCGTGCAGTCAGCGCCGGGCGAGGGATCGACCTTCCGGGTCGAGCTCCCCCTCGAGTATCACGACGCGGAGCGGGCATAGCCCTCCCGGCTGGCCGGCGAACCTCATTAAGCTTCAGCCATCGCAAGTGCGACGGGTGGTGTCCAACCACCAACGTCGCCGTCCGCCCGCTCCCCGCGTTTCTTCCGACGCCGTCAATGACCAAGTCGCAGCGCACGCTCCAGGAGTACCGCTCCACGCTTCCGCCCGCCGAGGTGCTGGCGCAGGCCAAGAAGTTCTTCACGCGGCGCAACAGCCTGTACGCCACCTTCCTCGAGAAGGAGGGGCCCGGCTACGTGACCTTCCGCGGGCAGGGGGGCGAGGAGATCGTGATCGCCGCCGCGCCGCGCGACACCGCCACGCTGGTGACCGGCTCGACGTACCTGTTCGACATGCAGGTCGCGCGCTTCTTCAGCACGCTGCCGCCCTTCACGACGGAGGTCGTGGCGTGAGCGCGCCCTTCGTGACGCAGCTCCGCACGCGCGGCGACGCCATCCAGATGGCGGCGCCCGGCACCCAGGCCATCACGGTGCGCGTCGAGATGCCCGAGGTGTGGGACGTCGTGCGCGTCGTCGTGTCGCCCAGCGAGCCGGTGCTCGGCGTGAAGGTGCGCGCCCTCGCCGCGCTCTTTCCGAACGGCGAGTTCCACGACGAGTTCGTGATGAAGCTGCGCGGCTTCGAGGTGCTCGACGAGAACGCGAGCCTGTCGAGCATCGGCGTCGTGGACGGGTCGATCTTCCTGCTCACACACCGCCGCCGGCGCGCCGTCCGCTGAGCATCGCCGCCGCCTCCGCCCCGCACGCACACGGCGCGCGCACGGACCCGGCGTCCCTGCGCGACGCGGTGCAGCGGCTGCGCGCCGAGGTAGGCAAGCGCATCGTGGGGCAGGAGACGGCGCTCGACGAGATTCTCATGGCGCTCGCCGCGGGCGGGCACGCCCTGCTCGTCGGCGTGCCGGGTCTCGCGAAGACGTTGATGGTCCGTTCGGTCGCCGAATCGATGCGATTGGATTTCCGACGCATTCAGTTCACGCCGGACCTCGTGCCGAGCGACATCACCGGCACCGAGCTGCTGGAGGAGAATGCGGCCACGGGGGCACGCAGCTTTCGCTTCGTGCGCGGGCCGGTGTTCGCGAACATCGTGCTCGCCGACGAGATCAACCGCGCGCCACCGCGAACGCAGGCCGCGCTGCTCGAAGCGATGCAGGAGCATCGCGTGACCGCCGCCGGTGAGACGATGCGTCTGCCCGAGCCGTTCTTCGTGCTCGCGACGCAGAACCCCATCGAGCAGGAGGGCACGTACCCCCTGCCCGAAGCGCAGCTCGACCGCTTCCTCTTCGACGTGCGCGTCGGCTACCCCTCGCTCGGCGAGGAGGTGAGCATTCTGCGCGCGACGACGGCTGCTCCGCCCGAACCGCTCGCGCCGGTGCTCGACGCGCTCGACGTGCTCGCGCTCCAGCGCCT
>DASSIC010000114.1:0-3349 GCA_035692325.1 Gemmatimonadaceae bacterium
GTGCGCAGGACGTCGCGATTATCAGCGTAATGACGACGAATGCATGCGTTGCGGAACGGCGGACAACCGAATGCACTGAACGGGCGGAACGAACGGAACCTGCGGATCTGCTCCGCCGTGATTCCGGACACCGTGCACACATGCCTGCCCCGCAACCCAAACAGCACTTCTTGTTGGTCGACGTGCATGCATCACGCGCGCCGAGCATGCCCGAGGCTCGATCCGCCCGTTCTGCTTTTTCCGTAGTTTCAGTGCATTCAGTTATCCGTGCCATGATCAGCGCCCTCCCGCGATGCGGTCGCGCCAGAAGGCGGCCGGATTGCCGATCAAACCTTCCGTGAACCGCACGCCGACGGTGGCGAACAGTCCGCTGCCGCCGTTGGCGGCGAAGTCGCGGTCGAGCAGGCAGCCCATGCGGTAGCCCCCCTCGACCTCGAGGCGCGGACCGACGCGCAGCGCGACCGACGGCGCGACGCTCCATGGCGCCGTGCCGCTCGACTGCTCGAGCAGCATGCGTCCGTCCATCCGCAGCGCCACGACGCCGTCGCGGCTGAATCGCTGCTCCACACGCGCGCCGAGGTACTGCGACCGGATGCCGAGCGCCTGGCCGGTGGACGACGTGAGCTGATCGTTGGCGGACCAGCGCACGGCGTAGCGCGCGGCGATCTCCGTCAAGGACGTCGCGGCGAGAATCGCGTCGGCGGCGCCGAGCAGGCGCTTGTCCTCGCCGTTGGTGCCCAGCACCGTGCTGGCGCCGGCGGCGCCGCTCAGCGGGTTGAGGGTGCGGCGCCATTCCAGCTTGCCGAGCACGTTGAGCGCGTTGCCTCCCACGGGACGCAGCGCCACGCCGAGCAGCGAGCGATCCTGTCGGCTCTCCTGGCCCGCGAGGCCGGTCGTCGTCACGGTGTAGCGCGACCAGTCGTGCAGCGTGATGAGCGCGGCGCTCGCGCCGAGCGGCGCGTCGCCGCCGAGAGTGAAGCGGCTGCCGCGGCGGCCCTCGCCGTTGCGGGCTTCGCCGCGCAGCGAGAAGCGCGAGTGATCGCTCGTCGGGAGCCACTCCAGGCCGCCGCCGACCGACCAGCGATCGCCCTCCGTGCGCGCGAACGGCAGCGCGCGCGCCGGATCCACCAGTGCGGCGCGGCTGAGGCCGACGCGACGCTCGTACAGCGTGCTCACCGACCAGCCACCGCCCACGGCGAGACGCTGGTTCCAGCCGAGCACCGCGGCGTGCGAGGCACGCGTCGAGCCGGCGCGCTCGAGACCGCCCCACGCCTCGCCGCCGAACAGCGACGAGGTGCGGAGGTCCACCGAGGTGACTTCGTAGCGCGTGCGCTCGCCGCCGACGGTGTCGGGCATCGTGGACACGCGGTGCGTCGCCTCGAGCCGGAGCCCCTGCGTGACGCGATACGCCACGCCGACGCCCATGTGGTCGGGGCGCGCGGTGAGCGTGGGGGCGGCGGCGGTGAGCGGCGCCGGGTTCAGCGCATGACTTCCCTCGACCCACGCATCCACTCGGCTCGCCAGCGCGACCGTCGTCTTGCCGCTGAGCGACGACGTCGGGGCGCTGCCCACACCCTGCACGTCAGAGGAGAGTCCCAGCTCCTGCGTGACCGCTCGGCCGCCGACACTGGTCTTCGCGCTGCCGGTCGTCGTCTGGCGATCGATGCCGTACTGCGCGAAGTGCTGGCGGTCGTGCGCGAGCTGGAAGCGCGTCGACTCGTTGAGCTTGAGCGCGCCGTCGAAGTGCAGCTCGCTCAACGCCTGGCCAAGCCGCGGATCCAGCGTGCCGGTCATGCCGGAGTCGACGCGCATCCAGTGTGCGCCGAGCGAGAAGCGATCGTCGGGGAGCGACCAGCGGACGTTGGCGCGCGCCGCGCCGCCGGTGGAATCGGCCGACGTGGTGCGCAGCAGCTCGCCGCCGAGCGAGAGGCCGCCGGTGCGGATGCGAAGGTCGGCGCCAACGATGTCGGTCGCGCCCGACGTCGCGGTCGCGCCCACCGCGCCGCCGTCACGCACGCCCGTCACGCCGACGACGATCGAGTCGGCGTCGCGCAGGCGCAGCGCTCCGCCGACGTTCGCTTCCATGCGGCCGCCGCCCACGAAGTGCTGCACGCCGCCCGTCTCGCGCTCGAGCGCGGCGACGACGAACACCGGATTGCCGTAGGGGTCGTCGGCAGGGACGGGGCGGCGGAGCAGCACCGCGCCGGTGGCGTAGTCGATCTCGTAGTCGGCGAAGCGGGTGAGTGTCTCGCGGGCGATCACCCGCGAGGCGTTGTCGCGCGCGCGCACTTCGATCGTGATGCGATCGGTGCCGGGACGCGTGCCGGCGCCGAAGACGTACGGCCCCGACCCGCCGTCGCCGCGGAGCTGCTGCTGCTCGAGCGCCTGCCGCGTCATGCTGCCGAAGCCGCGGAAGGTGAGCGCGCCGGCGCTGACGCGCGTGCTCACGCCGCTCAGCGAGCGCTGGTAGCCGGCGAGCAGGCCGTCGGGGGTCGCGGAGGGGCGCGCGATCACGTCGCCGAGCTCCACCCAGTCGAGCCCATGCTCGAGCCGCGCCGAGAAGCGCTGGCTCGCACCGGAGAGCACGCGACGCTCGCTGCCGTCGCCGTAGGTGGCGTAGCGTGCCTCGTCGAGCGGATCGTAGCCGCGGCCGAAGAAGTCGTTCTCGCCGCCGCGCCGCGAGTCGTAGCTCATGCTGAGCGAGGTCTCGTGGCCCACGGAGCCGCGCGCCGTCACGGCACCGAAGTTCTCGGTGGCCGCACCGACACCGACCTGCCCCGCGCCGGTGATGGTGAGGGCGCGCAGCGTCGGCAGCACGCGCAGCGCTCGGCGCGCCACGAGCTTCTCGCCGGCGCGCACGGTGACCTGCCCGTCGCCCACGACGTGTCCGCCGCGCAGCTCCACCGCCACGATGCCGTTCGCGTCGGCGCGACGCTGCTGTCCGAGCGAGCCGGGGTCGCTGTCGGTGCCGCGCAGCGTGGCGCCGGTGACTTCCACGGTGAGATCGGGGCGCGTCGACACGGGGACCTTCCACGCGTCGAGCACGCGAACGCGCACCGTGGCGGAGCTGTCGGCATCGACGCGGAGCACGAGGGGCGACGCGATCTCGGCGTCCGCCAGCTCGATCGCCGCCGGCACGCCGGAGCGATGCACGGTCACGCTGTCCCAGCGCTCGTTCTTCCACGAGTTCACGATCTTCGCGCGCAGCCGGTGCGGGCCGGGCGCGAGCTCGATCCCGATGAAGTCCTGCACGCCG
Source organism: Gemmatimonadaceae bacterium (assembly GCA_035692325.1). Lineage (GTDB taxonomy): Bacteria > Gemmatimonadota > Gemmatimonadetes > Gemmatimonadales > Gemmatimonadaceae > AG11. Next base: position 3,257 of record DASSIC010000114.1, read on the forward strand.
TCGGGGCGCAGCACGCCGCCGCCGACCTGCTTGTCGTCCTCGTAGAGCGTGACGGCGGTGCCGGGCTCGCCCTTCACGCCGACGAACACCTTG
>DASSIC010000115.1:0-2413 GCA_035692325.1 Gemmatimonadaceae bacterium
TTCGAGACAGTGAGATAGCCGGTGAATCCGGCGAGCGACGTGCGCGTCGGATCCAGGTGATACGACGTCGCGTCGGGGCGCTGGAAGTACCGCGCGCTCGAGCGCTGGAGTGCGGTGATGGCGAGCGTGTCGCCCTGCACGATGCTGCCGCCGAGGAAGCCCTGGATGTTGTAGGTGTTGCGGTCGAAGCGGTAGTTGAAGTCGCCGCCACCGGTCCACGCGCGGCTGTCGTAGCGGTCGCGCAGATACGTCGCGTCGCCGAACTGCCGCGCCACGCCGGTCAGCGAGATGCCCGCGGTGGACGCGTTGGGCCCGAACTGCTGCTGCAACCGGCCGACGAGATAGCCGGTGCGCGGCGCGACGACGCGCTCGGTGATCGCGCGCGTCGTGCCGTCGAGCACGCGCGCCTCTTCCTGACCGGTGAGCGCGGTGAGCAGCCCGACCGACGTGCCGCTCGGCAGGCGCCCCGTCACCTTGGCGGCGCCGAGGATGGTGGTGGCCTGTGGATAGTCGATGAACGCGCCGCTGGCGGCGCCGCGCGGGCGCGCGCCGATGCGGCGCGAGTAGAAGTAGTTCGCGCCGCCGCCCATGAGGAGCTGGCTCCCCTCGACGAAGAAGGGACGCCGCTCCGGGAAGATCGACTCGAACGCCGAGAGGTTCACGACCGCCGGATCGGCCTCGACCTGACCGAAGTCGGGGTTCACCGTCGCCTGAAGGGTGAGTCCCGGTCCGATTCCCATCTTGAGATCTCCGCCGACGCGCGGCTTCACGTTGCGGCCATCGTCGAACGGGTTGGCGGGGTCGCGCGTGGCGTTCGCCGTCGCTTCGCTCGCGGCGTATGGAAGCAGCTCGAGCCGGCGCGCCGGGTGGATGCCGCTGATCCCGGCGAGCTGGCCCATCCACGACGACCAGCCCGTCTCCTTCTTCGGCACCGGAATCCAGAAGACGTCTTCATTCGTCGAGGGCGTCCAGTAGTCGACGTTCACCCCCCAGCGCTGTGCATCGGCGTCGTTGAAGCGAAGCTGCGAGAACGGAATGCGCATCTCGGCCGTCCATCCCTGGGCGGTGATGTCGGACGCCGCCTGCCACACCGGTTCGAACGAGGTGTCGATGTTCGTTTCGTTGTCGCCGGGGTGGTACCAGTCGCCGCGCACCCCGGAAGCCGAGACACCGAACGAGTACGCGGTGCGCTCGTCGCCGTAGGTGTCGAACGAGACCCAGATGTGCTCCGCCTGGCCGATGTTCTCGCGGCGGCCGAGCGGGGCCTGGATGACGCGCGGCTTGCTGAGCGTGACGCGCGTCGCGACGTAAAGCGCGACGTCGTCATAGACGAAGCGCACCTCGAGCTGGTCCGTCGGGCGGGCGCCTTCGACCGGATCCTTCTGCGTGAAGTCGCGAGCGACGGGCGCGTTGGCCCATACCGCATCGTCCAGCTTGCCGTCGATCCGCGGCGGTGCGCTCACGCGCACCGCTGTCATGCGCTTGCCGGCGCGCAGGCTGTCGCGGATGGTGGCGGTGCGCACAGTGGAGGCAGGCGCCTGGGCGTCGGCGCTGGATGCGACGAGGGCGCACGCGAGCAGCGGAACGCCGGCCAGGCGTCGAACGGATCGGTCGGACATCGGTGGGGATTATCGGTGTGGCGGCGTGGTCGTCGCCGGAATCCTAACGGAGGGAATCCACCGATGGTGACACGTGCGGCGCGCCGACGGTTGGGTGGCGCGCCGCGGACGTCAGCAGGCGTGCAGCGTGCCGAAGCTCCGTGTCGATCGCGGAGCGGAGGTGCGCGACGCCCGTCGCGGCGCGGCGCATCGCCGCTGCTCCTCGGCCAGCTGATGCAGCGCCATCCGCTCGATCATCTGGCGGAGGTCGGCGTCGGCCATGTGTCGGCAGACGCGTTGCATGGGTGGGGTGAACTCGTTCACGATCTCGTCCAGGTGCCGGGTCTCGCGAGTCGCTCGCACGAGCTGGAAATGCATGCACAACCTCTCTGCGCCGAGTGGAATGCGGTGCGGTGCTACCCCATCGACGCGAGAAGGAAACGTTTGGTCACCACGGTGGAGGCCGCTAAGCATCATTCTAACGAGCTCATCGCGGCCGTTGTCAGAACAAACCACAGAGGACACAGAGGACGCAGGGAACTACAACTGCATGAACACACCACAGAGGACACCGAGGGCGCAGACAACTACAACTGCACGGACAAACCACAGAGGACACAGAGGGCGCAGAGAACGGCGATAAGCTCTCCTCTGTGTCCTCTGTGTCCTCTGTGCCCTCTGTGCCCTCTGTGGTCTGTTCAAGGTGTCCTCTGTGCCCTCCGTGGTCTGTTCAAGCAGTCGCGAATAGTCCAGGTCGGGGGACTGACCTTAGCTCGCCACGGAGATGCGGAGCTCGGTCCGGTCCTCCATCCGGC
>DASSIC010000116.1:0-7835 GCA_035692325.1 Gemmatimonadaceae bacterium
TCTCCCGTCAGCTGATATCTCGCCTTGAGAGCAGCCAACGGCGAGAGTGTGCTGTCGTGGAGATCGCCTTTCTCCCCACCACTGCTCTTCTGCACGAACTGCCAGAGGACCTTCATCTCACCGGCAAGACACATCTGCTTCACCCGGTAGCGCATGATCTTGCCGGAGCTCGTCCTTGGCACCGCCTTGGGAGCGACGAACGCGACGAGACCGACGCCGATGCCGAGATCATCACGAATCGCCGCCGCGATCGCGCGGGCATCCGGCATCGCGTTCCGATTGGAGACTTCCGCCACGATGCCGACGGGCGCTCGTCCGTCGTCGTCGAGCTCGAATGCCGCGACGCCGCCGGGCCGCACGAGCGGCGACGCGCGCTCGACGACTGCCTCGATGTCCTGCGGGAAGAGGTTCCGTCCACGAACGATGATCATGTCCTTTCGGCGTCCGCACACGTACAGCTCGCCGTCGTGGAAGAAGCCCATGTCGCCCGTGCGGAGGTACTCTCCGTCGTCGTCAGCCTCGTCCGCGATGCGGGCGTGGAACAGCTGTCGAGTCGACGCCGGGTCGTTCCAGTACCCGGGGCTCTTGCTGGCACCGCGAATCCATATCTCACCAACCTCATCATCGTCGAGGCCGACCCGTCGCTCGGGATGCACGATCCGCACGATATTGCCGGCGAGCGGCTTCCCGCAGCTCATCAGGTGCGCCGCGACACCGACGCCAGATACATTTCGCGTGAGCCGTGCGGTGCCGTGCGCCAGCTTCCTCTTGCTGACCGAGAGCGTCGAGCGCCCGTAGTTGGTGACGGCGAGTGTGTTCTCGGCGAGGCCGTACGCCACGAAGAAGCTTTCGGGACGCAGTCCGTGGCGTGCGAATTTCTGGAGAAACCGCCGGTACGTGTCGGGCCTGATCGGCTCCGCCGCCGCCATCAGATAGCGCAGCGACGAGAGGTCGAGGGCTGCCAGCGTCGACTCGGGCAGCCTGCCGTTTCGGAGGCAGTGCTCGTAGGCGAAATTGGGGGCGGACGAGGCGGTGGCGCGGTGCTTCGTTATCGTTTCGAGCCAGAGCGCTGGTCGTTGGATGAAGGAGCTGGGCGAGAACCCGTACGTCGTGCCGCCGGTCAAGGCGACGTAGATGTAATATCCAAGCAGCCCCATGTCGTGATGCTGTGGCAGCCACGACACCGTGACGGGCGCCTCGTGGTCCACGGCCAGGCCGCAGTTGTGCAGCACGTTGGCGTGGGTCACGACCACACCCCTCGGATCGCTCGTCGAGCCCGACGTGTACTGCAGGAGGAAGACGTTGCCCGGAGCGCCGACCGGCGCGGGGCCGTCAGCCACGAGCAGATCGTCGGTGACGATCCATGTGGCTCTCGTCAGCATGCCGGCATCGACGGCATCGACCGTCTCGCCGTTCGCGTTGATCCGACGGCGAAGCGTGACCTGGCAGTCGTGCGATGTCAGGACCGCCACCGCTGCGCAATCGCGCGCGACGTGACGCAGTCGATGCCAGGTCGCCGAGGGTCCATGCGCGCTGGGCGGAGGAACCGGCACCGGAATGAGGCCCACGCGAGCGCAGGCAAAGAGCGCCGCGATCATCTCCAGGCCGGGAGGATAGATGAGCAGTACGCGGTCACCTGCCTGGAACTGTCGCCGCCCGCCGAGGTGCCGTGCGATCAGGTCGATACGAGCGAGAAACGTCCCGTACGAATGACGTTCCACCTCGTCGCCATTCGTGTCGAGGAAGGAATACAGCAGCTTGTCAGCGTGTCGATCAGCCCACCGCTCGAGGGTGGCGAACAGGGCCCTCAAGGGTGCGCCCCGGCAGCTCCAGGGCCGACAGCGTCGCGACCCACCAGCAGGTGAAAGGCATCGGTGCGACGCGCGCGCAGGACCGTGCCGTTCTTTCCCGGATGGCGCAGTTGCATCACGAGCGCGGCGAGGCGTCTCGCCTCCTGTTCGCCCAGCGCGGTGAATGCGCGCGACATGGTGTACTGCCGCTCGAAGTCCTCGTCCCGCGCGAGCTCGCTGGACGAGAGGGAGATGCCGCACGACGTGGTAGCGACGTGGAGGTCGGGCATGGACGAGACGGGACGCACGCCGGCGTCGCCGCACACGATCGCCAATGCGCCCGCCACCTCGAGCATGTGGTCCGGCTCGAGGAGCTCCCGCCACGGCCGACGGCGACCATCCCATGCCCAACCGGCCACGGCGAGCGAGGCACCCACGGAGACGAGCCCGATCGCCCCGCGCGGCCGCGCCTGCGTCGCCCAGGCGACGACGGTGGTCGCGAGCAGGAGCAGCAGCGACGTCCACTGTGTTTCGGTGAGCGGTCCGAAACGCCACCGATCGGGATCGCCGCGTTGAAACTCCGTGGCGAGCCGGAGGAGCGCGTAAGCGGTCACCGTGCCCAATAGCACGTCTTCCGCCCGGCTGCCATGAAGCAGCGCGCTCGCCCCGACGGCGCCGATCGAGAGTGCCACGACGGCTTCGAACAGCTGCACCGGCACGAGTGGTACGCCGGCGAGATACGCACCGAAGCCGGCTTCGACGTGCGCCGCACCATACCGCACCCCCCACCTGCTCGGCCGGCCGTGGCAGCAGCCCACGGAGAAGCAGCCGAGCCGCCCGATGCCATGCACCATCATGAAGCCCAGGACGAAGGCCGCGACGTGCGGGACCACCGGCACTCCCACCATCCGCGCGACGGCCGCCGCAACGAGACTCGTGATGGCGAAATGGTGATAGCACACGAGCACCTCGCGCCCGAGCAGGAGCTGGCTCGCGTGGGCGAGGACGATCATGGTGCCGATGCCGCACGCCACACTCGCCATCATCGCCCCGACGGAGAGCGCCAGCCGCCCGGCGAGCAGTCCGGACAGCGCGGCGGCGGCGAGCAGACCGGCTATTCCATAGAAGTGGAAGGCGTTCACCGGATGTCCGCGCACGCGGAGCTCGGGGGGCGGAGATGCGAAGACCGTGATCACTTGGCGGGCTCCTTGGCCTTCGCGGCCTGTTCCTTCGCGAGCTCGAGCACCACGTCACGCGCCAGCGCGTTGAGCTGTGGCGACGTGAGGTCGAGCGTTTCGGGGGTCAGTGTCGACCCGGGCCTGTCTCCCGCACGCTCGCCCACGAACGTTGCACCCTTGGGGGCGATGAGCGTGCGGCCGCTCTGGTACATGCCGAGCAGCTCGGGCGTGCCCGACGTCGTCGGCTTGTAGGTGAAGGTGCGGCCATCCGGGAGAATGAGGACGCTGCCGTCGGTGATTCGTCCCTCGTTCCACTCGAAGGTCTGGGTGGTGGCGGTGACGCCACCCTTCGTGTCGGTCTTCACCTCACCGATGTCGTACAACTCGAGCGCGGTTCCCTTGGTCTCGCCGACGATGAAATCGCTGAAGAGCTTCGGATCACCCAGCTTTCCGAACGTGGGCGACTTCGGATTGTCGTCCATGATCCGCACCTTGACGTTGGTCCACTCCTGCGCGGCGGGCTGCTTGGCTTGCCGCGCGGCGAGCAGCCGCGCGCGAATCGGCCGCGCCAGTATCTCGCCGATGTTGCCCTTGAGAATGCGCAGGTGGCCGCCGTCGATCTTTCCCCCGCTCAGGTCGACGCCCAGCAGCTTGCCCAGCCGCTCGAGCAGCCGCGGCCGATCGGCCATGAGGGTGGCGAGATCCTTCGCGCGCTGCGCGTCGGTGTAGCCGGCGGGGGTCGGGATCTGGTTGACGTCCACCGGTGGCAGCGGCGTGCCGGGCGCTCCCTTGCGGAAGTCCTTGGGCAGCAGCGACTCGAGCAGCTCCGCCGGCTTGCCGCTCGTCGCCTTGCGGGCCCACTCCTCCCGGGACAGCACCTTCTCGTTCTTCGCTTCCTTGCCCTCCTTGTAGCTCTGATACGCCGCCTCCACGGCCGGTTCCCTGAACGAGCTGCCGTCCTCGGTGATGATGTCCGCGAGCGACGCGTACTTGGGTGTCGTGGCGGCGGCGGGTTTGCCGGCCGTCTTTTCCACCGGTTTCTCGACGGGCTTCTCCGCCGCCTTCTCCACCGGCTTCTCTACCGGCTTCTCCACCGGCTTCTCCGCCAGTTTCTGCTCGACCGGCTTCACCACCTCCGGCGCTGCCTTCACTGCGGCCGCGCCTTCGTTGACCGTCCCCTTCTTCGCTCCCGTCGACTCGCGGACGTTCTCCCCGGCCACGGCCGGTCCCTCGATCACCGCCTTTGACTTCTCGACCGGTGGTCCCTCGGGTGTCGACTTCTTCATCCCCTTCGCCATATGCGCGAGGCCCGCGAGATCCATCTCCACTTCCTTGAGCGGCGCGCTGGTGGAGCCTCCACCCTCGATGTTCATCGGCATGCAGCCGCACGATCCCGCGTTCTCCGGATTGTTCGGATCGGCGAAGGACGCGCCGTAACCCAGCTTCGTGCCCTGATCTTCCTCCGCGGGCGGGGGCGCCGGTTTGGTCTTCAGCGTGCCCTCTTCCACGATGGTGTAGTCGTCGTCCACGATCTCGATCGACGGCTTCTCGCAGGGTCCCGGATAGCAGCTGATCGCCGGGCCGTCGCTTCCCGGGATGAACTCTGGATCGGCCGGCGTTGCGGGAAGGCAGCGCCAGGTGCAGACGCACCCGAACGATCCGCCGGCTGGCGGGCTGCCGACCACCTGCCAGGACTTGCCCTTGGGGCACCGCTTCACCGTGCGGGAGCAGCGCTGGAGCCGCACACCCGAGCGCATCCGCGGCGCGGCGGCGGGCGCCAGCCGGCTCAGCGCCGAGAGCGCGCCATGCGCGCCGCGCCACAACCTGGAAATGGCGCCGAGGGCCGACCAGTCGGCATCTCCCTCGAGCGATTCGTACTGCTGCGCGTCGGCGCCGGCATGCTGGCCGGCATCTGACCGGGTGTCATCCGGCACGGCATCGCGCGAGGCGGCGCCCTGCTGCACGACGTGCGCGAGCTCGTGGGCGATCAGCGCATCGCCAACGAGCGTACCGGGCCGGTATTCTCCCGCGTCGAACGCCACATGCTCGCCCACGGTGAACGCGCGCGCGCCCAGCGACGTGGAGAGTCCCGCGGCGGTATGATCGGAGTGGACCCGCACGCGCGAGAAGTCGGCGCCGAAGGCGGACTCCATGCGCCCGCGCACTCCCGCGTCGAGCGCGCGGCCCCCGCCGAGGCTCGACTGCCGCGCATGAGGCGAGCTCGCACTCGCGACGCTCGCCGCCGCTCGCACGCTCCCGCCGCGCTCCTTCATCTGCACGCCGGCACCGGGCGGAGCGCCGCCGCCCTCGGCGGATGCGCCCGCGGCGAGTGCGGTGAGTTCGGTCGGTATCTCCGACAGCCGCCCCGTCGCTGCCCAGACCGCAACACCGCGGCGGATGCGCGCGACGATCGGTTCGATGTATTCGACCGCGTTGCGCGCGGCGGCCGTCTCGGGCGCATAGCGCCTGGCCATGCGTTCCACGACGGATGCGTCGCGGCGTTCCACGACGCCGAACCAGTAGTCGAGGTACGGACATCCCTTGGTGGTACGCCCCGCGGCCACGAGCTCCTCGTCCGCGGCAGCGCAGATGGCCGGTCGCAGCCGCGCGAGGAACTCGGACTTGCGCATCTGGTTCGGCGCGGGTGCGGCGTCGTCCTCGATCAGCAGCGCACCTTTCGCCACGTTCGGCGTCGGCTCGTCGCGTGCCTTGCGCTGCACCTCGGGTGCACCGGACGATTCCTCTTCCTCCTTCTCGCACTCGTCGCACTTGTGCGCGCCCGAGGCGCACTCCGCGCACATGCGCTGCACGGGCGGCACGCCGGCGCCGGCACCGAGAGGGGGGACGGCGACGCTCGCGCCGTCCATGGTGTGTCGCATGACCTCGTCGGCCGCGCGATCGGCTTCCTGCTCGTACCGGTCGCCGCGCGCGCCCACGCGAAGCTTGGTCTGCACGAGAAGCTGCGGCGTCGCCGTCGTCGGATGCGCCGAAGCCGTACGCGCGCGCCCATTCGCCGCAGGCACGCCTGATCGGCGCGCCGGAAGCATTGACTTGCTACCCGAGCCGGCCATGTCGAGTCTCCGTGCGACTACCGAGGCCGCACCGTCGCGTGCTCACGCGTCGACCCCGCGTTCGGCAAGGTGATGCAGTGTCAGCTCGCCGTCCGATACCGTGAGGATGCGACCGCCGCGTTCGTCGAACGCGTAGACGGGGGCATCGAGCGTTGTCGTTTGCCTGTCTCCCCCTCGCGCGACCAGCAGCACACGACCCGTCGCGCCTGCGACGATGGTGTCTTGCGTGGCAAAGAGGGGCGCCCCCGATCCGATCGGCGCATCGACGTCGATGCGCTCGACGAGCGCGCCATCAGCCAGTCGCCGACTGTAGAAGCCGCGGAAGCCTTCCACATCGCGCCCGGATGGCGGCACATGTTCGTCCGGCAGCTCGTCGTCCTCGGGATCACGGAAGGCGATCAGGCCGTCGTGTCCCAACGGCCCCGACGCCACGCGGTACGCATAGTCCCACGGCCGCCTGCGACGCACCAGCTCGTGCGTAAACCAGTCAGTGTCGGCAGCCAGCGCACGCAGCGAGATGGTGGCCATCGAGTCCTTGCTCTCCGATTCGCCATGGCCGATGGCGATGATCGTGTCGTCATCGAGCATCGGGTGCAGGCTGTCGAACACGAACGGCTGCGGAGCATGGCACGCCACGCGGAACAGCGCTTTGCCGATCGGCAGCGTCAACGCCTCGAGCACGAAGCGCTCACGCGAGATGACGAGCAACTCTCCCGCAGGGGTCGCGGCGAACGCGGCTGCGATCGAGCCGGAACGTCTGCCGGCGCTCGCGATGTCGAGCAGCGTTGCGCCCGTGCGCAGATCGATCACCCTGCCGCGGTCCGCCCCTGTCGACACGACGAGCGCGAACGTTCCCGAGGGCGAGAGCGCCAGCGCGTCCGGCGTCCACGGCAACGGCCACTCCCGATGGGCTCGAGGTTGGCCAGGTGGGCCGGTGAAGACGTGCAGCATGGTGTCAGTCGCGAACGCCATCACCTCACCGGCGAGCGCGGCGAGCCGCACGTGCGCCGGATCGAGTCCGGCGAGCTCCACCAGCTGCGTGGATGTCATGGGGCGATCGGGCTCGCTCAGCATCTGATCTGTGACGGCTTGATGATGGTCCTCGGCAGCGTGTTGAGCTTGGTGCCGAGCTGCGTCATCTCCGGCGGCGTCAGCTCGTGCGGATACGCGGGCGCTTCGGCGGGACGCAGGCTGTGATGCGGAAGCTTTGCCGCGAGCGGATCCACGGAGGGCGTCTGGGGGGCGACGAGCCCGGCACTCTGCACCTCCGCTTCGGTGAGACAGAAGTGCGGATCGCCGACTGGGCGGCCCGAGACATTCACGCGATGGTCCATGAGGATCTCGACCTCCGCCACCGACGTCGTCTTGAAGGAGGAGAGACCGTCCACGTCACCGGGACGCAGGTTGGGCTTCTTGCCGAAGATCCAGTAGAGCGGCCCGCCGAAATCGCCCGGCCCGCCATTGTGCACGAGCACCCAGCTCGTACCGGCGCGCACGAAGTAGGTCGACACGCCGTCCACCGTCAAGTCAAAGGTGTCCGTGTCGCCGGCGAGCGTGAGGCGCTCTACCTCCTCGACGATGGGCGAACCCGTTCCGGAGTCGGTCAGTGCGTCGCCGACCCGCAGCTCCATTGCCGGCACCCAGCCGCGCGACGGCAGGTGGAAGAGATGCGCGCGCGTGCAGTGGATGCTCGTGCCGTGCACACCGATGCGCATGACGGTACGCGTGCGTCCGCGATGCAACGCGCAGACTCGGTGCGTGGCAGGCGCGGCGTCATCGCGTGTACTCCAGCCGAG
>DASSIC010000117.1:0-3104 GCA_035692325.1 Gemmatimonadaceae bacterium
GAGCACACGCTCGCGCTCGCGGTGCGAGAAGTCGATGTCGATGTCCGGCGCCTCGGTGCGCTCCTCGCTCAGGAAGCGCTCGAACAGGAGCTCGAGCCGGATGGGATCCACCGCGGTGATGCCGAGGCAGTAGCAGACGGCGGAGTTGGCGGCGGAGCCGCGCCCCTGGCAGAGGATTCCCTCGCGCCGCGCGAACCGCACGATGTCCCATACGATGAGGAAGTAGCCGGCGAGCCCGAGCCGGCCGATCAGCGTGAGCTCGTGCGCGATTTGCCGTTCGTGCACGTCGGTGCGTCGGGCCGTGCCCGGTTCTCCCCATCGCTCGCGTGCGCCCTGCTCCACCAGGCGCGCGAGGTACTCGTCGGGGCTCACGCCGGAGGGAAGGGGAAAGGCGGGGAGGGTCGGGTCCAGCTCCTCGAGGCGAAAGGCGCAGCGCTCGGCGACGGCGAGGGTGGCGCGCACGCCGTCGAGGTTGCCGCGCCACCGCCGCGCGATCTGCGCCGCGCCCTTGAGGTACCACTCGCCGTTGGGACGGAGCCGCGTGCCCATCTGGTCGAGCGGCTTCTTGTGTCGCAGCGCGACGAGCACGTCGTGCACCACGCGGTCTCGCGCGCGCGCATAGTGCACGTCGTTCGTCACCACCCACGGGATGTCGAGCGCGCGGGCGATGTCGATCAGCCGCGTCGTCGTCTCGTGCTCCTCCGGCAGTCCGTGATCCCAGCACTCGATGGCCATGCGGCGATCGAAGATGTCCATCAGCACGGCGGCGGCTTCGCAGGCCGCGTCGGTGTCACCCCGCGCGGCGAGCGATGCCACCCAGCCGCGCGGGCAGCCGGTGAGCGCGAACAGTCCCGTGGCATGCGACGCGAGCTGGTCGAGCGTGACGCGCGGCTCCCCGCGCGGGCTTCCCTGACGCGCGATCGTGACGAGCGTGGAGAGGTTGGCGTAGCCGTCGCGCGACTCGGCGAGGAGAGGCAGGTGCGTGAGCAGCGGCTCGCCGTCGTCGTGCGCTATCGCGACGGTGAGCTCGGCACCGATGAGCGCGGACAGGCCGGCCTCCCGCGCCGCCGTGGAGAAGCGCACCACGCCTCCCAACTCGTCGTGATCGGTGAGGGCGAGGGCGGCGAGCCCCAGCTCGGTCGCGCGCGCCACGAGCTGCTCGGGGAGCGCGGCGCCGTCGAGCAGGGAGAATGCGGAATGGCAGTGCAGTTCGGCGTAGGCGGTCATGGGGCCGGTGCCCGCGGGAACGTCCGGCGCGTCCCGCCCGTTCGCCCGTCATGCCATTCACCACTCCCGATCCCGCGCGGCGCGCCGCGCGCGCACGTCCGATCGACGCCGCGGATCTCGCCACGCGGGCCGACGACCTGTCCACCGCGGAGCTCGACCAGCTCCCCTTCGGCATGATCCAGCTCGACGCGAGCGGCCGGATCCTCAAGTTCAACGCCGTCGAGTCGCGCCTCGCGTCGCTCGATCAGCGGCAGCAGATCGGCAAGCACTTCTTCACCGAGGTCGCGCCGTGCACGAAGGTGCAGGCGTTCTATGGACGGTTCAAGGAAGGGGTGGTGCAGGAGCATCTCGACACGACCTTCTCGTTTCATTTCGCGTTCAAGCAGAATCCACGGGACGTCACGGTGCGGTTGTTCTACTCGAAGCGCACGCGGAGCGTGTGGGTGATGGTGTCGGATCGAGAAGGGAATCCGATCGGATAGGGCAGATGGTGAACCGTGATCGGTGAACCGTGATCCGTAACGGCGTTCACGGTTCACCGTTCACCGTTCACGGTTCACGGTCAGTCCCCCCAGCTCTGCAGTCGCCACGAATCGTCGGCCCGGTCCCAGTACACGGTCAGCTCTCCCGTCGTGCTCTCACAGCGCCAGTAGTCGCGGCGGTAGCCGTCGTCCCACCAGTCGCCCGACAATCGTTCCGGGCCGAGCGCGCGCAGCACGGGGATGCGCTGGCCGCGCCAGGTGACGACGCGCGGCATGTCGGACTCGCACAGGACCTCCACCACCTCGGGCGGGTCCAGGGCCCGACGCGCCAGGGTGGTCGCCGGCGGCTCCGTGAACGGTGAACGGTGAACGGTGAACGGTGAGACCAGGCGGAGCGTCGGCGGCGACGTTCCGGCGCTGTCGTTGTTTTTGCTGTTGCTGTTGCTGTTGCTGTTGCTGTTGCTGTTGCTGTTGCTGTTACCGTTCACGGTGAACCGTTCACGGTTCACGAGCGGTTGGTTCACGAGTGGTTCAGTGGGTGCTCCCGCCTCCCGCCAGACGCCGGCCTGTTCGGGCCGGTGCGTGTCCTGCGCCTGCGCGCGCACGATCGCGTCGGTGCCGAGCTCCGCGCGCAGTCGCTCGAGCGCGGCGTCGGCGGCGCCGAGATCGCGCCAGGTGGCGTTCAGCAGATCGCCCTGCTCGCCCGTGAGAGGCGCCACGGCGGCGATGGCCACGCGTACGGCGATCACCGGCGCATCGAGCGTCCAGCTGTCGAGCAGCGCACGGCAGCGCTCGAACAGAGGCAGCACGCGCGCGAGCGGCCGCGCGGGACGCGCCTCGCGCGTCACGGTGTGCGCCGGCCCGGTGGCCATCGGGCCGCGGGCGTCATCGAGCGTGAGCGTGATCGCCACGGCGGCCACCGCGCGACCATGCGCGATCATCTGCTGCACCAGCCGGTCGAGCGCGGCGCGCACGAGAAAGAGGACGGGTTCCATCGTCGCCGCCGGTGATGCGAGCTCCACCTCCACCGCCGGTTGCGTCTGCACCCGCGCCAGCACGGGACGGCGCGAATCGTCGGCGCGCGCGAGCCGCCACGCGCGCAGCCCCACCTCGCCCCATCGGCGCTCCACGTCTTCCGCACTGAGGGCGGCATACATCCCCACCGTCCGCAGGCCGAGCGCGCTCAGTGCGGCGCGTAGCTCGTCGTCCATCGGCACGAGCGCGAGCGGGGCGGGAGCGAGATAGGCGGCGTCACCCCCCGCCGGCACGACGTGCACGAGCGCGCGGTCGCCCGCTCCCGCCTCGAAGCTCGCGCCGGCCCACGTCGCGGCGCGCGCGGCCACGCACGAGCCGGCGACCGCCACGCGCGGCCGTGGATGCCAGCGGCGCGCGACG
>DASSIC010000118.1:0-3658 GCA_035692325.1 Gemmatimonadaceae bacterium
GAGCCCCCCCTCGCGGTCGCGCCAGCGGGCGTCGAGCACGCGACAGCGGTGATCGTCGGACGGCGGCGCCGTTCCGCGCACGGCGAAGGCGCGGAAGCAGTGCTCGCCCCCGAGGTGGCGGGCTGCATCGTCGAGCGCCGCGCGATCGATGGGGCGCATGACGCTCCACTCCGTGCGTCGACGGAATGGCGACCGTGCTTCCTCGTCCGTGCCGACGTAATAGCTGTACCGACGGGCTGTGGCGCTGTAGCGCGCGTGGAAGTCGTCCCGCATCGCATGCACCGATGCGACCCAGACGTCGTCCGGGAGCACGGCGTTCAGCGCGCGGCGCAGCGTCTGCGCCGTCCAGCGGTCCGGCACACGCACCCCCACGGCCTGACCACGGGCGTGCACGCCGGCGTCGGTACGGCCGGAGCCGAGCGCTGCCGTGGGGGTGGCGCAGAGCCGCGTGAGCGACTCCTCCAGGACTCCCTGCACGGTGCGCCGGTCCGGCTGCCGCTGCCACCCGCTGAAGCCCGTGCCATCGTAGTGCAACACGAGCTGCAGCATGCGAGTCGGCATCGCGGTAAAAAGTATCGGCGGCGAATGGAGTGTCAAGCAAAGTTGCGTCGGCGCACGTTGACTTTGTCGCGGCGCGGGAACCAACTTTCTTCCCCGCCGAGTCGACCGGCGTCGCCCTCTTTCCCGCCGGATGCCTCCTCGCACACTCGCCACGCTCGCTCACGCGCTCAGCGTCGCGCCCGATCTGGATGCGGCGCTGCTTGCGCTCGGCGACGCCCTGTCCGAGGTCGACCGCTTCGCGAAGATCGCGCTCGTGCGGTTCGATGCGCGGCGGTCGATGCTCGTGGACCGGCTGATGCCGACGGGCGACGCGGTGAGCTGCGATCGGCTCGAGACGACCTTCGACCACCTGCCGACGCGCGAGCGCATCGCCGTCGCCGCCGGCGGCACCTTCGTGGACTTCGGCGACCAGTCCGACGAGTTCGCGGCCCTCTTCTCCTTCCAGCGCTTCTCCGACGTCGGCTGGCTCTCGCTGCGCGGGCTGCGGTTCGACGGCCAGCTCTCGGCGGTGATCGTGCTCTACGAGACGCGCAAGTTCTTCGGCGCGCGATCGTCCGAGCGCATCGCGCCCTCGGTGGCGCTGTTCGAGCTCGCCTTCGTGCGCTTCTTCGAGCGCGAGGCGCGGGCCGAGGCGGTTCGCACGCTGGAGGACGTGACGCAGCGCGTGCACTCGGAGTACGAGCGGAAGCTCGGCGCGCTGGAGGAGAAGCTCGTCAAGGTGTCGGGCGCGCACCCGATCGCCGATCCGGAGCGGCTGCTCACGCTGGAGCGCGAGGCCGCCAAGGCGCTGGAAGACGCGCGGCGTGCCGCCCGCCGCGCCGATGCCGTGGAAGTGCAGGTGACCGCAGCGGTGGATCAGCTCGAGAAGGCGCACATCGAGCTGCATCGCCGGAGCGAGACACTCCGACAGAAGACCCGGACTCTCTATCTCATCGATCGGGTCCTGACCCTCGACGCGACGACCGACGACCCGCGCGAGATGGTGAACGGACTGCTCACCCTCGTCGGGGACGACATGGGGGCGCAGCGCTGCTCGCTCATGCTGCTCGCGCCGGAAGAGAACATGCTCTACCTGGCCGCGGCGCGCGGCATCGCGCCCAACGTGCCGCCCGGCTATCGCGTGCGCATGGGCGAGGGCGTGGCCGGCAAGGTGGCGGCGACGCGGGAGCCCCTGCTCGTGCAGGACGTGGACGAAGCGAGAAGCCACCCGCTGCTCCAGGACGAGCATTTCACGACCGGCTCCTTCATCAGCTTCCCGCTCGTGTATCACGGCAACCTCGTCGGCGTCGTGAACCTCACCAACCGCGCCATGCACGGCATCTTCGTCGAGGAGGACATCGAGCGCGTGCGACTGCTCGCGCTGGTGATCGGCCTCGTGGCGACGCAGTCGCACCTGCCGGAGCGCATGCTCGAGACGCTGAGTGTCGGCTAGCGAGGTCCCGCCGCTCCAGCACGCGATCCGGCACCTCGCGATGGGGGGATCGCTGAGCGAGGGCGAGTCGCGGGCAGCGTTCGGCGCGGTCATGAGCGGCGAAGGCACGCCGGCCCAGCTCGCGGCGCTGCTCGTCGGGTTGCGCGTGAAGGGCGAAACGGCGGACGAGGTGGCGGGGGCCGCCGACGCGCTGCGCGGCGCGATGGTGCATCTCGACGCCGACCGCCCGAACGACCTCGTGGACACCTGCGGCACCGGCGGCGGTGCCGTGCCCACCTTCAACATCTCCACCGCCGCCGCACTGCTCGCCGCGGGACTCGGCGTGCGCGTGGCGAAGCACGGCAACCGCTCCTTCACGTCGCAATGCGGCAGCGCCGACGTCCTCGAGGCACTCGGCGTGCCGATCGACGTGGGCGCCGACGTGATGGCGCGCGCGCTGCGCGACGCCGGAATCGTCTTCATGTTCGCGCCGCTCATGCACCCCGCGATGCGGCACGTGGGTCCCGTGCGGCGAGAGCTCGCGATCCCCACCGTGATGAACATCGTCGGCCCGCTGGCCAATCCGGCGTCGGCCGGCCGTCAGGTGGTCGGCGTGGCGGATGCGCGCCGCGTCCCGCTCATCGCCGGCGCGCTGCGCACCCTCGGCACCATCCACGCGCTCGTGGTGCATGGGGAGCCGGGGATGGACGAGATCTCCCCGCTCGGCCCGACCCACGTGGTGGAGATTCGTGATGGACGATCGGAAGACTGGACGATCGATCCGGCGCGGTACGGATTCGGCGCCGGCCGCGCCGACGAAATGCGCGGCGGCCCGCCGGCGGAGAATGCGGCGGCGGTGCTGGCCGTGATGGAGAATCGCGCCCCCGCCACCGCCGCCGCGGCCGTGGTGCTGAATGCAGCGGGCGCCCTCTACGTGGCGCCCGGCGGTCCGACGGATTTCGGCGACGCCGTCAGCGCGGCGCGCGCCGGGTTGCAGAACGGCGTGGGGATGCAGGCCCTCGAGCGACTGCGAAAGGCCTACCGTGTTGGGTCGTCCTGAGCGAATGCGAACGACCTGCACAGAACCACAGAGAACTGCAACTGCTTAGAACAAACCACAGAGGACACAGAGAACTGCACCTGCAAGAACAAGTGGTTGCACTTCCTCTTTTGGTCTTTCCTCTGTGGTCTTTTTTTCAAGCTGTTCGACCCCGGCGACGGAAGCCTCCCCGGGGCCGCCGTCACCAGACGACAGTGCAGCTCCCTCGCGGCGCTCGGGACGACATTCTACCTCAATACCGACGCATGACGCCGACGACGATCCCCTGGATCGTGATGTCGTTCTCGTGCACGTACATCGGCGCCATCGTCTCGTTCGCCGGCTGCAGCCGGATGCGGCCGTCGCGCTCACGATAGAACTTCTTCACGGTGGCCGAGTTGCCGTGCAGCATCGCGATGACCATCTCGCCGTTGTCGGCGCGCTGGCGCTCGTTCACCACCACGAGATCCCCGTCGCGGATCTGCTCCTCGATCATCGAGTTGCCACGCACGCGCAGCACGTAGTGATTTCCGCCGCGCTGCACGAACGAGTCGGGCACCGCGATCGTCTCGCCGTGCGCCACCGCTTCGATGGGCACGCCGGCCGCGACCGCGCCCAGCAGCGGAAGCTCGATCGCCTTGGGCATC
>DASSIC010000119.1:0-3629 GCA_035692325.1 Gemmatimonadaceae bacterium
CCGGCCCGAGACCCCGACGCCATTCATCCAGCAGGAGGTCACGATGCCGCACCAGCATGTCGATGAGACTGTGCGACGTGCTGCGGGGGGCCACCGAGAGGTGGGCGTACGGCGGAGTCGGCATGGGAGCGCTCACAGGGCGTTCTTCCCGAGCTCTTCGTCGGCCAGGCGGTACTCCGCCATCAGTTCGGCCGCAGCGCGCAGCTGGTCGTCGGTCAGGTCGGGGCTCACGCGTTTGATCTTGGGCATGAGCTCGGCGACGAGCGCGCGGAATCGTTCAGCCCTGACTTCAGTCAGGGGGTCGAAAGCTTCGTGCATACGCCATCTCCCAGCGTCGGGGGGTGGTCACGTGTGCTGCCATTATCAGGACGCCACGCGAGTTCGTGGGGTCACGGAATATTCGTGCATGAAGAAACTATCCTCGAGCACGCTTGGCACCATGTGACGGGAGGCACATGCCACTGTCCCCTCGCGTCACAATCGGCGATGATGCGACGCTCCCGCGTGTCCTCCATCACGGCACCTGCCTTGCGACTGCACTGCCCGCCATGTCCTCCCGCGCCCCAGCGAAAATTCCAGTCCCGCCTCTCGACGCCCCCACGGAGCTGCATGCCCGCTTCGCCGAGCTCGAGACGAAAGCCAACGCGCGCGCCCTGGGCATCGCGATCAGCGACCTGGAGACCGGCGCCCAATTCACCTATCACGCCGATCGCTGGTTTCATGCGGCCAGCACCATCAAGCTGGCGATCCTCGTCGGCGTGTACGGGGCGATCCATCGGGGCGACCTGCTGCCACAGTCGCGGGTGCACGTCCGCAACCGCTTCCTGAGTGCCTACGACGGCTCGCCCTACCGGGTTCGCGTGGATCGGGATGCCAATGCGGAAGTGCATCGCGAGATCGGGCGAACGCTGCGGGTGGCCGAGCTGGCCGAGCACATGATCACGTCGAGCAGCAATCTGGCGACCAACCTGCTGCTGGACCTCGTCGGCCTCGACGTCCTGCAGCAGACGCTGGAAGGCTTCGGTCTGGACGGCCTGGACCTGCGGCGCGGCGTGGAAGACGAGCTCGCATTCGAGCACGGCATCAACAACCGGGTCACGGCCAACGGACTCGTTGGGCTGCTTCGGCTGATCGGCGAGGAGCGGGCGTTCTCACCCGCCCTGTCGCGCCAGATGGTCGACGTCCTCCACGGCCAGCACTTCAAGAGCGGGATCCCCGCCGGGTTGCCGCGCGAGGCGCGCGTGGCGCACAAGACCGGGGAGATCTCCACGATCGCCCACGACGCCGGCCTGGTGTACCTCCCCGAGCGGAAGCCGTACGCCCTGGCCGTGCTCACCGAGTGGGAGCCCAGCACGCCGGGCCGCTCGGCGACGATCGCCGCGGCGTCCTACCTGGCCTATGCCGCCCTGATCGGAGACCGCGACTGATGGCCACGAACGTTGCCTCGTTCCCGCTGCGCCTCGTGGACGGACGGCGCCTCGAGCGCCAGTACCGGGACGCGCTGCTGCCGGGGGGCATCCTGTGCGACAATCAGGGACAGGCGCGCCAGCTCCCACGGTACTTCTACGAGGTCACCTCCTGGGAGCAGGCCAGCGACACCTACCTGGCGCCGCACTTCGCCGTGTCGGAGTTCATCCATACCGACGTCCGGGAGGCGCCGCCGCTTCGGGTGTTTCCGCGGTACATCCCATGCGCAACAGCACTGCTCGCGCTGGCGCTCGAGCAGTTCCGCGAGGCGGTCGGCTCGTACGTGTACATCGGGGCGAACGGGGGGTACTGCTCACCCCGCCACGCTCGCACGGGAGGTGCATCACCGCATTGCTGGGGGACGGCGGCCAACATCTACCGTGTAGGGGATACCTACCTGGATTCGCACGAGACGATCGCCAAGTATGCCGCGATCGCCCGCGAAGTGTTGCCCACGGTGTGGACGCGGCCATTGGGGCCGGAGTCGTGGAAAACCGACGACCATCTCCATCTGGATCTCGGCTACGTGGTGTCGGTGCCCCGGGAGGCGCCCGGTGAGACGTTCAACGTCAAGCTGGCTGGCGACCCGTTGTGAGTCCTGCCACCGACGTGGCGGAGCGGTAGTGCAGAGTTGAAACGAGGAGCGGAGCGGTCATGGCGGAACGGCAGAAACGGGCACGGCGAAGCGAGCGGGTCACGCGGACGGGTCGGCGATCAGCCGGTACCGTCGGCGGTGGCCTGCCCGCGATCGGGCTCGAGGCCGAATTCTCCACCGTGATCGACGGTGTGCCGCAGAAGCCGGAGGATGTCTTCGGCTCGCCGCGCGCCATCGTGCGCGGCCCGCTCGTGCATCGCACCGGACGCTCGTATCACCTGCCCACGGGGGGCGCCCTCTACTTCGATACGGGCGTGATGGAGATCGCCACGCCGATGATCGAGATCGCGCGCGGCTGCGGCGCGCGCGGGACGCGGTCGCTGTGGGAGAGCCTCGCCTTCCTGCGCCACGAGCTGGATGCGTGGGAGGCCGAGACGGGGCGCGAGGTGCGGCTCGTGGGATTCAGCGCGCACTACAACGTCTCCTTCGACGTACCGCGTGAAGAAGCGAAGCATGGGCGGAGCGTGGAGCAGCTCGCGTATCTGCTGACGCATTTGCTGGCCGCGCCGGTGATGCTGCTCGCGGCGAACCGACGCTCCACCGGAGTGGGGGTGCGTCCGCGGGGAAACCGGATCGAGATCACCGCAGACTTCACCCCTGACGCCGCGCTGATGGCCGCGACGGCGACATTCATCGTGGCGGTGGTGCGCGAGGTGATGACGTGGCCGAGCTACGATCTCGCGCAGCTCGACGCGCGCGAGATTCCCGTGGTGAAGAGCTTCGTGCCGGTGCCGCACAGCTCGCGCAAGGGATGGGTGGCGAAGTACAGCTGCTTCCCGGCCAATCCGTTCACCGCCGACGTGGACGGCGTGCGCTGGACCACTCGCGCGGGCGAGCGCATGTCGCTGCGCGGCATGGCGGGGCGCACGACGCGTGTGTTCTGGCCCGCCATTCGCGCACTCGGCGACCCGCTCTCGCTGCGGCTCATCGCCGCCGTGATGCGCGGCCGCGCGCCGTCGCTGCTCGAGCTGGAGGACCGGCCCCTCGCGTACGACGACGTCGGCCGGCTGTGCACCTGGAACGATCTCTTCCCGATCACGCTGCTGCCGAGGTCGCGCTACGAGCGGGTGCTGAGCAATGCGATCGCCGGGCGCCGCGTGCGGATGAGCGGAGCGTGGCATCGGCCGGTGGGGATGAAGGGATGGACCCACGTCGTGTTCCGGCGCGAGCGCGACGGCACGCGTCACGTGCGCTCGCTCGACGACATGCTGATGCATCTCGACGCATGGGACCGCAGCGCGGATCGGCGACTGATCGACCGTCGTCGTTCGGCGACGGGAGAGGGAGAGCTCGAACGCCGGCGCGCCGAACGGCGGGCACAGGTGGCCGACACGCTCGAGCGCCGGCGCGAGAGCGACGTGGAGCTGATGCCGGAGAAGCCGGGCGGTGTGGTGGACCTGGTGTCGCCGACGCCAGCGCCAGCGGCACCAACGCCGAGCGCGCTCGCGCCGCGCGCGTCCGCCGGCCGTGATGAAGCACCGCTCGTGATCGTGGCGCGAACGACGTA
>DASSIC010000120.1:0-3047 GCA_035692325.1 Gemmatimonadaceae bacterium
GCGGCGTGCGCCGCGATCCACGGCAACATCAACCAGTACGCCGTCACCTGGGGCAGCTCGGCGCTGCGCATCGCGATCGCCGAGAAGTACAGGCGATGGTACGGCATGGAGGTCGACCATGACCGCGAGGTCACGGTCACCTGCGGCGCGACGGAGGCGATGGCGGCCGTCTTCCTCGCGCTGATCGATCCGGGGGACGAGGTGATCATCCTCGAGCCGTTCTACGAGAACTATGGGCCCGATGCGATTCTTGCCGGTGCCATCCCGACCTTCGTCCCGCTCGAGCGACCGCACTGGACCCTCGACCTGGACCGCCTGAAGAAGGCGTTCACCAAGCGGACGAAGGCGATCGTCCTCAACACCCCGCACAATCCGACCGGCCGCGTGTTCACCCGCGCCGAGATGACCGCGATCGCGGAGCTGTGCATCAAGCACGACGTGTGGGTAATCACCGACGAGATCTACGAGCACATCCGCTACGCCGGCGAACATCACGTCATGGCGACGTGGCCCGAGATGCGGAAGCGCACGATCACCATCTCCGGGCTGTCCAAGACCTTCAGCTGCACCGGCTGGCGGCTCGGCTACACGGTCGCGCCCGAGGCGCAGACGTCGGCGATCCGGAAGGTGCACGACTTCCTCACCGTCGGCGCGCCGGCGCCGCTCCAGGCGGCGGGAGCGGTCGGCATGCACTTCGATCCCGACTACTACAACCACCTCGCGCTGGACTATCGGTCCCGGCGGACGGTGTTGTGCGACGCGCTCACGGAGGCGGGGTTCAGCTTCACGCAGCCCGAGGGCGCGTACTACGTGCTCGCCGACTTCTCGGAGCTGAGCGACAGGGACGACGTCTCGTTCGCGAAGTGGATGTGCGAGGAGATCGGCGTCGCAACGGTTCCGGGCTCGAGCTTCTACTCCGACAAGCAGCTCGGCCGGTCGCTCGTGCGCTTCGCCTTCTGCAAGAAGTACGAGACGCTGAAGCGCGCCGCGGACCGGCTGGTCACCATCCGCGCGTCCGTCTAGAACTTTCTATCGACGCGCAGCGGTTCCAGCATCCGCGCCCACGTCTCGAGCCGGTCGGCGAGCGCGCGAAGCGCATTGGCTTCCTGGAGCCCGACGGGGCGCGAGGCGAGCAGGCCGCGAATCTCTCGCGCGCCCGCGCGGAGATCGTCGAGCATCTCCTTCGTCACCGGTGACGTCGGCGGTGGGGGCGGCGCTGCCGGTGCGTCCACCGGTGCAGGCATCGACTTCGCCGGGGTCGATGCGCGCGCGGGCGTCGACATCGCGGGTGTCGGCGTCGCGGGCGTAGGACGTTCGGTGATGGGCGCGTCGATCACGCGCATCTCGCCCGTCGTCATGCCGGGCGAGCCGTCGTGCGCGAGCGGTTCGCCGTCCTCGTCGAAGACGTGCACCGCGGTGGTGTTGCGCCCCCACAGCTTTCGGGCGGCGTCGCCGATCTGCCAGGTCGACGGGATGGCGCGCGCGTAGATCGCCGACGTCAGCGGCGAACGTCCGTCGGCGGTGCGAATGACGAATCGCCGATAGCCGAGCCCCCGGAGCTCGCGATGCACGCGCGGCTGCACGTCGATGACTTCGCTGGTGCCGTTGACGTGGATCGCGACACAACGGTTCATGAGCAGGGACGTGGGTGGCTGTGGGGCGTGCCGGAACGGGTTCCTTAAGGTCGCCGCTGTGCTCTCGGCGCTCAAGGCGGAGTGGATTTCGGGTTCTCTTCGGTATAGGTTTCGAGTGCGCCAGGATTGGCCGTTCCCCGTTTCGCAGGTACTGTGTAGCCCAATGTCGCGCGCGGAAATCACAACCCCCGAAGTGCTCTCCGAGGAGTCGGTCGTCGAGCTGTCGCTCCGGCCGCAGCGACTCGAGGAGTTCATCGGCCAGCAGAAGGTGAAGGACAACCTCCAGCTCGCCATCGACGCCGCGCTGGCGCGTGGCGAGCCGCTGGACCACTCGATCTTCTACGGGCCTCCCGGACTCGGCAAGACGACGCTGGCCGAGCTGATCGCGCGCGAGCTGCGCGTCAACATCCGCACGACATCGGGGCCGGCGCTGGAGAAGCCCGGCGACCTGGTGGGCACGCTCACCAACCTGCGCGCCGGCGACATCCTGTTCATCGACGAGATTCACCGGCTGCGGCCGGTGATCGAGGAGTTCCTCTATCCCGCGATGGAGGATTACCGGATCGACATCCGGCTGAGCGAAGGGCCCAAGGCGCAGACGATCACGATGCCGATCGAGCGGTTCACGCTCATCGGTGCCACGACGCGATTCGGCATGCTCACCGCGCCGATGCGCGCGCGATTCGGCATCGAGCAGCGGCTGAACTACTACTCGCCGGAGGATCTGGAGCTGATCGTCAAGCGCACGGCGGACGTGCTCAAGGTCGTGATCGACACCCAGGGTGCACGCGAGATCGCGCGCCGGTCGCGCGGCACGCCGCGCGTGGCCAATCGCCTGCTCCGCCGCGTGCGCGACTACGCGCAGGTGCGCGCCGACGGGATCATCACCGAGGACGTGGCCCGCGCCGCGCTCGCGATGCTCGACGTGGACCAGTTCGGCCTGGACGACATGGACGCGCGGATCCTCAAGGCGATCATCGAGAAATTTGATGGGGGTCCAGTTGGTGTTGCCACGATAAGCGCGGCGATCGGCGAGGACGCCAGCACGCTGGAGGAGGTGTACGAGCCCTTCCTCGTGCAGCAGGGCTTCCTCCAGCGCACGCCGCGTGGCCGAGTGGCGACGCCGATGGCGTATCGGCACTTCGGCTACACCCCGCCGGCGGTGCCGAGCGAGCAGGTCGCGCTGTTCTAGCCGCCGTTAGCTTGGTGGGATGCAAGGCCTCCTCACCGCCGACTACGATTTCGTCCTCCCGCACGAGCTGATCGCGCAGGCGCCGCTGGCGCGGCGTGACGCGAGCCGATTGATGGTCGTGAACCGCGCCGCCGGCACGATCGAGCATCGCACCTTCTCCGACCTTCCCTCGCTGATCGCCTCCGGCGATCTGCTCGTCGTCAATCGCTCTCGCGTCGTGA
>DASSIC010000121.1:0-6456 GCA_035692325.1 Gemmatimonadaceae bacterium
GAAGGCCGTGTCGACGAAGCCCGACTCCGCGCGCGCCGACACCGCGGCGCGTCCCACACCTGGTCGCAACCGCGGCACCTTCCTTCCCATGAGCGCCGGCATCAACCGGCTCGTGTGGGATCTCCGCGCGCAGGGGATCACGCCGTTCCCCAAGATGATCCTCTGGGGCGCGAGCACGAACGGCCCCGCGGTGCCGCCGGGCCGCTACACGGTGCGGCTCGTCGCCGATGGACGCACGCTCACCGCGCCCGTGACGGTCACGCGCAACCCGTGGCTGTCCGCGACCGACGCCGACCTGCGCGCGCAGTACGCCTTCTCGCGCCGCGTGCGCGATCGCGCCAACGAAGCGAACCAGGCGGTGATCGACATCCGTCGCGTGAAGGCGCAGCTCGACGACCGGCTCGCACGCTCGAAGGACTCCGTGCTCGCGGCGCGCGGCGCGACGCTCCGCACCGATGCCTCCGCGGTGGAGGAGAGCATCTATCAGGTCCGCAACCAGAGCAACCAGGATCCGCTCAACTTTCCCATCAAGGTCAACAATCGCCTCGCGACGCTGATGTCCATGGCCGAGCGTGGCGACGGCGCGCCGACGAACAACATGCCGGAGATCTTCGGCATCCTCTCGACGGAGCTCGGCGGCTACCTCACGCGATTGGGCGACGTGTGGCGCACCGACCTCGCGGCGACGAACGCCGAGCTGCGACGGATCGGGCTGCCGGTGCTCGACCCGGCGTGTGCCGAGGTGAAGGGGTGCCCACCTCGGATGTGACGAGCACCGGAGGCGCACCGCCTCCGGTCGTGCTCACCCCTGACATGCGGGCGGTGATCGAGGCCGCCCGCCTCTCCTTCGTTGCCACGGTCACGCCGGATGGTCGGCCGAACCTGTCGCCGAAGGGAACGATCCACGTCTGGGACGACACGCACCTCTTCTTCCTGGACATCGCGTCGCCGGGGACGAGGGCGAATCTCGAGCACACACCATGGCTCGAGCTCAACGTCGTCGAGCAACTCTCTCGTCGCGGGTACCGGTTCTACGGTCGCGCCACGCTGCACCTGCCGGGGAGCGCGACCTTCGACGAGGGAGTCCGGCGAGCCTACGGCGACGCCACGCCACCCGCGGACCCCCCGGCCGCCGTCGTGCTCGTGACGATCGAGCGCGCCGCCCCGCTGCTCTCGCCGGCGTACTGGCGCGGCACCGACGAGACCGCCCTGCGCGCGATCTGGCGTGAACGCCGCGCCGCGCTCGATCGGGAGTTCGAGGCGTATCTCACTCGGGTGGGGCCGGTCAGCGTCGATCGAGCGGATGAGCGCTGACGCCGAGAGGTTGCAGACGATCTGGACGGTGGGACACTCGACGCGGAGCATCGAGGAATTCCTCGCCGTGCTCGACGCGCATCGCATCGAGCTCGTGGCGGATGTGCGCCGCTTTCCGGGATCGCGGCGATTGCCACACTTCGCTGCCGTCGCACTGGAGGAGAGCCTCGCGTCCGCCGGCATCGCGTATCGGTGGTTCCCGAACCTCGGTGGCCGGCGGCGTCCCGATCCCGCGTCGCCGAACCTCGCATGGCGCCATCCGGCCTTCCGCGCCTACGCCGACCACATCGCGACCGAGGAGTTCGCGGACGGCCTGTTCGAGCTCTCGCTCCTGGCTGGCGGGCTCCGAACGGCGATCATGTGCTCGGAGATCCTGTGGTGGCGATGCCACCGGCGGCTCATTGCGGACGTGCTGACGTCGCTCGACGTCCCGGTCGAACACATTCGCGACGAGAGCGTCGCCGAGCCGCATCGTCTCACCGCGCCGGCGCGAGTCGTTCGCGGGCGGCTGACGTACCGCTGACAGTCGCTGGCTAGTAGCTGTCCACCCGCCTCGGCGCGAGCCTGAACGTGAGGTATGCGCCGAGCACCGTCAGCCCCGCGTGGATGCCGCAGTGGACCGGCTCTCCCACCATGAAGGCCCAGACTCCGCCAGCGAGATTGATCAGGGTGAAGAGCACCGCCACGCCCCACCACACGCGGGTGCGCGGCGCCGTCATGAGCAGACTCACGGAGACCTCCTCCTGGTTGTTGCCGAACCTGAATGAACGAGGCGCAATCCGGGGAGGATCGCCCCGACTCCAACCCTACGCCGGCCGGTACGGCGGGGTTTCCAGGGCCCAGCGGGATGGGTCAGTAGTCAACCCGGTTAACGTCGTTGACTCGACGACGCGGTTCGGTCTGCCACTGCTTCACGAATTCAGCCTTCACCCGTTCCGCGCGGTTACCGAAGTGCGGGACACGTGAAGACACCAAGGGCGTAAAGGGGTCTGGCGCCTTCCCCGACTTTACTGCTATCCAGCCCTCAAAGCGGCAGGATGCGTCATTGGGTCAACCCCGTTAACGCTGTTAACGCCGTTAACGCAGTTGACTCGATGACGCGGTTCGGTCTGACACTCTTTCGCGATTCAGCCTTCACTCGTCCCGCACTCGCCGCCGGGTAATAGCGAAACCGGCTAAGACACCAGAGACGTCAAGAAGTCTCGCGCTTTTCCGCCTCACTTCGTCCAGATCACGATGCTGCCGCAGCCGTCCATCCGCTGAAACTGCGGCGGTGCCGAGGCCTCCGTGTAGATCTCGATGCCGCCGACCTCACGCGGCTGCACGATGGCGTTGATGTCGTCGAGCGTCAGGTCGCGCATGAAGTGGTCGTCGACGTACACCCCGGGCGCGCACCAGCCGATCCCCCCGCGCATCAGGATCGTCTTCGGTCCCACGGCGCGTTCGTCGAGCGAGAGATCCTGCATCGTGCGGAACAGGTCACCCGTTGCGAGCGGCTGCCGGCGCGCGATATCCTCGGGCGTGATGAACCGCCCGGCGGTCGTGCGCTGACGCTTTCGGAAACCTTCCAGGTTCGGCGCGGACATGCGTATGGCGGTCACCTTGATCGTGTCGAGCACCGCCCTCACCGTGGACAGCTCGACGCGCACCGGCGGCGCACCGCTCACGACGTCCACCCGCCGACGTTCCGGGTAGTAGCCGACCGCGAGCACCTGGAGCATCCGCGTTCCGGCCGGCGCATCGACGAGCGTCCATTCCCCGCGAGCGTTCGCAACGGTGCGTGGGCCATCGCTGATGCTCACGCGCGCACCCGCGAGCGGCGTCCAGTCGGCCGAGGTGACCACGATCCCGCTCAACCGGCGCACGGCGCGCGCTGGGCCGACGTACAGCTCGCGTCGCAGGAAACCCTCCGCCGGCACCTGCACCTCGATCCGGTCGGTGCTGTCCATGCCGCGGCTGGCCACGAGCGCGACGTTTCCCGGATTCGGCACGTTGCAGATGGCGAACCAGCCGCTCTCCGTCGTCGTGGCCGTGAGCCGCGGCCGGCGATGCACGACGCCGGCGCTGGTGAACGACAGCTCGAGCCACTCCCCTGTCACCGTCGCACCGGCGATCGTGGCATTGTCCCGCGCGTCGCGCACGACGCCGACGATGGCCGCGCCCGGCGCGGATGGAGCCACCGGCCCGCAGATGGCCGCGCGCAGCCGCGAGGGCGACGGGATCGCCAGATCGGCGGTTACCGGCTGCTGTCCCGCGACGACGACGTCGCGCAGCGGCGGCTCCATGCCGAGTGAATCGAGCATCGGATGGAAGAAGCCGAGCATGTAATGCCCATCGGGCACGCCGCTGATCGCGAATCGGCCGAGCGAATCCGCGATCGCGGTGCGGCCCGAGTGCGCCGCGCTGTCCGCGCTGACGAGCTGCACCATCGCGCCGGGCAGCGGAGCGCGGGCGAGACTGTCGTGCACGACGCCGCTGATCGTCGCCCCGAGCGAACGGCGCACCGTATCGGGCGTCTGCGCACCAGCCATGCCGGCGAGCAGCGCGAGCGCGGCCACGGGCGTCAGACGAGAGCAGCCGAGAAATGAGCACATCCACGGCGAACATACACGCCATCCGGTTGCTCGCGAGAGGCCGTGGGGAGGTTGCGCGCCTGCACCCTTCGGCTCGCATATTATCCCGCATCGCGTTGCCGTCGCAGTGTCCCCCTGGGCCCCGAATGCCGGATCGCATGGGATTGGAGAAGCGAGGATCGCACTGGTACGGCGAGAGCCAGGCCGACATCCGGACGGAGCTCGCGCGCTATGCCGAGCTTGCCGGCTATCCGGCCGAGCGTTTCGCTGACGCACGCTGCGTGTGCGACGGACGACTGTTCGCCCTGGAGCTCGACGAGGCGGCCGGTGTGGCTGTACGAAGCTGTACGTTGTGCGGTGTACGCCATCCCATGGCCGACGGAGCCGAGTTTCTCCCCGAAGCGGAGCTCGAGGGATGTGCCTGTCCCTGCGGCGCGGAGGCGTTCGAGCTCACCATCGGCGCCGCGCTCCATGCCGACAGCTCCGACGTCCGATGGCTGTACGTGGGCGCGCGCTGTCCGGCCTGCGATCTCACCGCCTGCTACGGAGACTGGAAATGCGAATTCACCGACGTACACGCGCTCTTGGCGCGGGCGTGACATGAGCGACGCCGCGCTCCTCGTCATCGACGTGCAGCAGGGGCTCGACGAGCCCCGCCTCGGCGCGCGCAACAATCCCGACGCCGAGCGGCACATGGCCGAGCTGCTCGCCGCATGGCGCGCCGCGCGAAGGCCGGTGATTCACGTCCAGCACATGTCGCTCGAGCCGCAGTCGTCGCTGCGCGAAGGGCTGCCCGGCAACGCGTTCAAGCCGGAGGCGCAGCCGCTCGACGGCGAGCCGATCTTTCGCAAGCACGTCAACAGCGCCTTCATCGGGACCGATCTCGAGGCGCACCTGCGCGCGAACGGCATCCATGATCTCGTCGTGGTCGGGCTCACCACCGACCACTGCGTGTCCACCACCGTGCGCATGGCCGGCAACCTCGGTTTCGGCGTCACGGTGGTGGAGGACGCAACGGCGACCTTCGAGCGCACCGGAGCCGACGGGACGCACTACAGTGCGGATCTGATGCATCGCGCCGCACTGGCGAGTCTCAACCAGGAGTTCGCGACAGTGCGCAGCACGCGGGACGTGCTCGCGACGCAGGCGTGAGGAGCTTCTCGTACAGGTCGGCGCGGAACGGCACACCCGTCGCCGGGCTCGTGCTCGTCATCGCCATCGAGACGCTCGTGCTCCATCTCTGGCTCGCCAGCCGGCATCCGATCATCGCCTGGACGCTGACCGTGAGCAGTCTCGCGGCGATCGCCTGGCTCGTCGCTGACTACCGCGCGCTCGGACGCGGAGCCGTGCGACTCGCCACCGACGCGCTCGACCTGCGGATCGGGCGCCGATTCGCCGTGACCGTTCCGACGACGGCGCTCTCGAGCGCGCTTCGTCCGACATGGCGAGACCTGCCGAGCCCGGGCAGCCCCGAGGCGGTGGGCTATCTGAACCTCACGAAGCCCGCCGCGCCGAACGTGCTCCTGATTCTCTCCACGCCCATGGTGGTCCGGCTGCCCGGCGGGCTGCGACGCTCGGCCACCCGATTCGCCCTCTGCCTCGACGAGCCGGACGACTTCCTGGCCGCCATACGCCCAACTCCCGCTTCATGAATCGCTGGCCCGCTCTCCTGCTGCTCATCATCGCGATGAGCGCGACGGCAAATGCGCAGACCGCCGCCGCGTCACCCGACTCGGCGTGCACCTACCGCACATGCGCGCTCGCCATCGTGCCGAGCTGGGACGGTCTCGCCGTCGTGCGCGGGCAGGCGGGCCCACGCGTCGCGAACCTGCACTTCTTCCTGCCGCGCGACATCACGCCCGCGCTCCGCGGGGACGACGTCACGCGTCCCGGCGCCGATTCGGCCGCGGCCGAGGCGGGCCGTGCGCTCTCGCTGCGACGCGTGGGGGCGGCGTTCACCGACCTCGGACTGCTGGCGATGGGCGCCGCCGTCGCCAGTGCACTCCACGCGCGACACGTCGACCGCTCCGCGCAGACCCTCGGCGCCGCCGGCATGGGCGCCTTGCTCGTCAGCGTCCCCTTCCAGTTCGCCGCCGACGGCGCGCTCAGTCGCGCGGTGTGGTGGCACAACCAGCGCTTTGCGCGCTGACACGATCGCCAACGGCTGATCGCAGAACCACAACGGCTAATCGCGGAACCACGCGGATTTTTCCGCGGATCTCCGCGGATCCTTTCCGCGTGGATCCGCGATCATGCCGTTGTCGTGGGCGTAGGCCTACACTCCGCGGGGCCTCACCGCGCGCCGATCAATCGCTGCGCCGCCTCGGCGAGCTGCACGAGCTGCGACAGCAGCGCCGCACACGCACTCGCCACCGCGATCCAGCCGAGCACACGTGCCCGGGGCGGCTCGCGAGGAGGATCCTGATCGGTACGACGGTGCAGCATGACAAGAGTGCTCCTGACTGGGTCCGTCAGAAGCACTCCGGGGGGTTACAGGGTGTCGGAGACAGCGACTGTCGTCCTGAGCCAACGGCGAAGGACCTGCACTCGAATGCGTAAGTGCAGGTCC
>DASSIC010000122.1:0-9895 GCA_035692325.1 Gemmatimonadaceae bacterium
CACCGTGCGCATCGCGCGGCCGTCCGCGCTCACGAGGACGACCTGCATGGCGTCGCTCGCCGGCGCGACGATCACCGCGAGAAAGCGTCCGTCGGGGCTCCAGCGGACGCGCGAGATGCGCATCAGCGACTCGTCGGTCACCGGAAGCTGCCGTGGCGAGTAGTTGCCCTGCACGTGATCGCTCACGTGCGCGAAGCTGACGCGCACGCGATCGGTGCCGTCGAGATTCTGGAGATAGAGACGGGGCGTGCTCCCCTCCCACTCGATGCTGGCGAGGCGGTCGCCGCCTCGGCTCGGAACGAGCACGGCCCGTGGCGAGGCGCTCGGGGCGGTGGGAGTGCTCTGGTCGGTGCAGGCGGCGAGGGAAAGCAGCGCGGTGAGGGACGCGAGCAGGGTGGTGCGGAGGCGCATACGGTTCGTCGGTCGAATGTTGGGCGGTGGCCGGCGCAGGGAGAGTGTGCGACGGCAGCGGGCCGTGGGGTCGCCACAACTCGCCGGCGGCACAACCCGCCAGCTCGCCCATTGGTCACCGTGTCGGCCGGCAGTCTCGAAGCGGATCTCGTGCGTGAACTGCTGTCCGTAGACTGAGAGGAGCGGAGGCACTTGATTGCATCCATCCGCGTGGACATCGACGAGATATTGTTCCGCCTCACGCGACAGGAGTACTGACGATGAAGATTGCACGAAGCGGCTCGCAGCCCTCCGCCAAGGGACCGGCGGACTGGTTCACCGGCACGGTGCGCATCGATCCATTGTTCAGCACTTCAGCCCCGGCTCGCGCCGCCGGCGCCGCCGTCACTTTCGAGCCGGCCGCCCGCACGGCCTGGCACACGCACCCGCTGGGTCAGACGCTGATCGTCATCTTCGGGTATGGCCGGGTGCAGCGGGAGGGCGGGCCGGTGGAAGAGATCCGACCCGGTGATGTAGTTTGGTTCGAGCCGGGAGAGAGGCACTGGCACGGCGCGTCCCCGACGACGGCCATGCAGCACATCGCGATTCAGGAGGCGCTCGACGGCAAGGCCGTCGACTGGATGGAGCAGGTCAGCGACGAGCAATATCAGGCGAAGCCTTCCCGCAACAGCTAACACCTCCAGCCATGCTGCCTACCCGCACACTCGGCACCCAGGGCCTCTCCGTCTCAGCCATCGGGCTTGGCCTGATGGGGATGAGTCACGCCTACGGAGCGCCCGAAGAGCGTGACGAGCGCGAATCCATCGCCACGATCCATCGCGCGATCGAGCTCGGTTGCACCTTCCTCGACACGGCCGAGGCGTACGGCCCTTACTCGAACGAGGAGCTGCTGGGCCGCGCGCTCAAGGCGATCGCGGGTGGGCGCGACGGCGTCGTCATCGCGACCAAGTTCGGCTTCAAGTTCGACAAGGCGGGGGTGATCGCCGGCATGGACAGCCGCCCCGAGCACATTCGCGGCGTCGTCGACGCCTCGCTTCGCCGCCTGCAGACGGACCACATCGATCTCCTCTATCAGCATCGCGTCGATCCCGCCGTGCCGATCGAGGAGGTCGTCGGCACGATGGCCGACCTCGTGCGCGAGGGAAAGGTGCGCTTTCTCGGGCTCTCCGAGGCGGGTGAGAAGACGATTCGCCGCGCGCACGCCGTGCATCCGATCTCGGCACTGCAGAGCGAGTACTCGCTGTGGGAGCGCAACCTCGAGCCGCGGATCATCCCCGTGCTGCGCGAGCTGGGGATCGGCCTCGTGCCCTTCGCACCGCTCGGTCGCGGCTTCCTCACCGGTTCGGTGAAGCGCGCCGAGGAGTATCCGGAGAGCGACTTCCGTCGCAACGATCCGCGCTATCAGGGGTCGAACTTCGACTCCAACGTGCGCGCCGCGTCGGCGGTGCGCGAGCTGGCGGCGAAGAAAGGGGTGAAGCCCGGTCAGGTCGCGCTCGCGTGGCTCCTGCACAAGGGCCCGGACATCGTGCCGATCCCGGGTACGAAGCGGCGGACGTACCTCGAGGAGAACGTCGGGGCCGCGAGCATCTCCCTCACGAGCGAGGAGATGACCGCGCTGGACGCGGCGCTCGCACCAGCGAGAATTTCCGGACCGCGCTACGGGGAGAAGGCGATGTCGCAAGTGGACCGGTGACGTCGCCGGTCGTCATCCGCCCCGCAACGCGCGCCGATCTGGCGGCCATCGGCCGGCTCGGCGCGCTTCTCGTCCGGCTGCATCACGACTTCGATCCGCAGCGGTTCATCCCCGCCACACCGCGCACCGAGCAGGGGTATGCGTCCTTTCTCGGCACGCAGCTCGAGGTGGCGGACGTCATCGTCCTCGTCGCGGAGCGTGACGACGAGGTGCTCGGCTACAGCTACGCGGGACTCGAGGGCTTCGACTACATGGCACTGCGCGCGCCCGCGGGCGCGCTGTACGACATCGTCGTGGACCCGGCGCATAGCGGACATGGCGTGGGCAGAATGCTGCTCGACGCAACACTTGCGGCGCTGGCCGATCGCGGCGCGCCACGCGTCGTTCTGTCGACAGCGGAGCAGAACGAGCCGGCGCAGCGC
This sequence comes from Gemmatimonadaceae bacterium, assembly GCA_035692325.1. Taxonomy (GTDB): domain Bacteria; phylum Gemmatimonadota; class Gemmatimonadetes; order Gemmatimonadales; family Gemmatimonadaceae; genus AG11. The sequence goes on from DASSIC010000122.1 coordinate 2,527, forward strand.
CTGTTCGCGCGCGCGGGCTTCAGGCGGACGATGATCGAGATGACGCGCGAGCGGGACGGCGGCGCGTCCTGAGCGTCACCCGCAGGTCGCGAACGTCGCGAGCATCACGGAATTGCGTCGCCGTGCATCAGCTCGATGTGGATCTGGTAGCGCGGAAAACGAGATTCGTCGAGCTCGTCGGGCGTCCAGTCGCCCATTGGATCGTCGAGACTCTCGAGCACCTCCTCGACCGCCTCGGCGTCGCTCATCGGCGGGAATTCGCGTTCGAGCTCGTCGATGAACTCGAGGAACTCGACATCGGCGTCCCCGGTTGTCGCATCCTCGGCCAGCAGTTCCTCGGGAAAGGGGAGGAGCTGATGGGTGTCCTGGATGCCGATGCACGAGGTGGGCACGACCGAGCCGTCCTCCCGACGCAGCTCGAGATCGAGCGACTCCATATGCTGAAACGCCTCGGCGAGATCGGCGAACAGCGTGGAGCCGTACAGCGCCGGCTGTACCATCGGATCGCCCGCCGCGTCCACCTTGTCGCGATGCAGATAAGCGCGCATCGCCGGGAGCACGGACGCGATCACCGGCATCACCCGCTCGCCCTCGGCATTGGGGTGGAACCAGCCGGACCTGGACTGGTCGATGAGGCGGTAGAAGCCCAGGTCCGTTTCACCGATCTGACGGCCGCGAGACCATACGGTATAGGGCACGCATCGAGCTCCGCTGGGGTGGTGCCCAGTATGCCCCGCGGGCTGCGCGATTCATCATCGCACGCACGCGTCTCGTACCACTTCACCGCACTCGGCCCCGCCCGAATGGCAGCGCGATGAGCTCGTTGCCCGTCATCCGCGGTGCGAAGGTCCATTCGCGCGAAAGGATCTCCGCCGCCGGACGCGGAAGAGCGCTGGCCGTGCGCACGTCGGCCGCCGAGCGGTAGGTAATCCGCTCTCCCATCAGCACGGCGAGGCGCATCGGTCCCTCGTCCTCGGCCAGCGCATCCTGGGGCACCCGCAGAGTGACGCGTGCACCCGGCGCGACGCGGCCCAGCAGCCACTCGCGCCGCAGGCCGACGAGATAGACGTGCACGTAGGCGCGAGCGTCGTTGTCGAAGCGGATGGAGGGGGGCGCCTCCTCGGTGGGCGCGGATACGTCGCGAGCGAGTTGCACCGGAGCGCTCGCGCAGCCGACGAGGGCGAGCGTCAGGGTCAGGGCGGCGACGCGTGAAACAAGGGAACGGGTGTGTGGCGTAGTCATCGTATCCTCCAGGAGCGGGAACGGCGCGCTCGGCGCCTTATCCTGTAGCGCGCAAATCGCGGCGAAACCCACTCACGGGGTCGTGCTGTCCAACTCTGGAGACGAGTCCTCTTCCAGCACCGAGCGATCATGCCCATCACTCCCCTGCCCGGCCGGCCCGCGACTCCATCGAGCACGCCGCTGGCGGCGAATGGACACGCGGTCACCGCGCTGCTGCAGGCGTGGGGAGCGGGGGACAGGACGGCGAGCGACGCGCTCGTGGCGCTCGTTTATGCGGAGCTTCGTCGACAGGCCCGGCGTGCGCTGCGTCGCGAAGGGGTGGGCCACACCCTTCAGGCCACGGCGCTGGTGCACGAGGCGTGGCTGCGACTCGACGGACAGCATCAGGCGCACTGGGAGAGTCGCACGCAGTTCCTCGCCGTCGCCGCGCAGATGATGCGCCGCGTGCTCGTGGATCATGCGCGCACGCGTCGCGCGCTCAAGCGCGGCGGCGGCGAGACGCAGCTCACGCTGGGGGACGCGGAGCAGGCGGTCGTGGCCGCGGACAACGTGGATGTGCTCGCGCTGGACGACGCGCTCGCGCGTCTCGCGACGCTGGATCCGCGCAAGGCGCGCCTCGTGGAGCTGCGCTACTTCGCCGGCTTGAGCATCCCGGAGGCGGCGACAGCGCTCGGCGTGTCGCAAGCGACGGTCGGCCGCGAGTGGGCCGTCGCACGCATGTGGCTCCGCCGCGAGCTGGAGCGATAGGCGAGTGTCGCTCGGCATCGCGTCGTCCATCACCCCGGAGCGGTGGCGTGCCGTGGACGCGATCCTCCAGGCGGCGCTCGCGTGCGAGCCCGCGCGGCGCGAGGCCGTCGTGGCGGCCGCCTGTGGCGACGATGAGGCGCTGCGACTCGAGATCATGTCGCTGCTCGCCGCGCACCTGGACACCGGCGACGATTTCCTCGAGAAGGCCGCGGCGGACTCGTTCACCGTACCATCGCATACGGCACGGCTCGCGACGGCGCTTGCGGGACGCTATGCGATCGACCGTGAGATCGCCCGCGGCGGCATGGCGACGGTGTACCTCGCGCGCGACCTGCGGCACGATCGCCGAGTCGCGATCAAGGTGCTGCGCGAGGAGATCGCCGCCGTCGTGGGCGCCGAGCGGTTCCTCGCCGAGATTCATGTGACGGCGTCGCTGCAGCATCCCCACATCCTGCCGCTGTTCGACTCGGGAAATGCGGATGGTCTGCTCTGGTACGCCATGCCCTATGTCGAAGGCGAAACGCTGCGGTCGCGGCTCGCGCGCGACGGGGCGCTGCCGGTGGCCGACGCGGTGCGCCTCGCGCGCGAGATCGCCGATGCGCTCGACCACGCGCACACGCACGGCATCGTGCACCGCGACATCAAGCCGGAGAACGTGCTGCTGCAGGACGGACATGCGCTCGTTGCGGACTTCGGCATCGCGCTGGCGCTCGAGCAGGCGGGGGGCGAGCGCATCACGCGCACGGGCCTCGCGCTGGGCACGCCGCAATACATGGCGCCCGAGCAGGCGGCGGGCGAACGCGCGCTCGATGCACGCGTCGACGTCTATGCGCTCGGCGCGGTGCTGCACGAGATGCTCGCCGGCGAGCCGCCCTTCGCCGCGCCGACCCGTCAGGCCGCGGTGCAGCGACTCATGCACGAACCGCCGCCGACACTGCTCGCTCGGCGGCCGGACGTCGCGCCGTTCGTCGCTGCAGCCGTGCGGCACGCGCTGGCCAAGCGCCCCGACCAGCGTTTCGGGAGCGCGGCGGCGTTCGCGGCGGCGCTGCTGCCACTCACGCCGTCGGAGGAGCGCGTAGCGCTCGGGCCGGTACGCATCGAGCCAGTGCAGTCGCAGGGCCGCACGGTGTCGGCCAGCACGGCGCTGTACGTGGCCGCCGTCATGCTCGTCGTGGGGCTCGCGGGTGGATTGCTCCTCGATCCCTCGTCACTGATGCGACGCTGGACCGACGCGCGGGCAGCCGCGACGCCGTCGACCCCCGGACGCGAAGCGCCAATCGTGGCGCCGGCCGACGTGTCTCCCGCGGCAGATGGCAACCTGTCGCTCGCCGTGGTCGATCGCGCCGGCCGCCCGGTGCGTACGATTGCCGCGACACGTCCATGGACACCGCGATTCTCACCCGACGGACGCCGAGTGGCCTATGGTGCGTTCGGTGACGGCCGACAGTCGAGCGATCTCTGGGTGACCGATCTCGATGCGGGCACGACGCAGCGACTCACCGACGACGACGGCGACGCCAACGACCCGCAGTGGAGTGCCGACGGCACCACGATCGCCTATTCGGTGAGCGCGCCGGGGGGAAAGGACGTCGTGATGCGGCTGTTCAAGGGCGGACGGGAGCGCGTGCTCGCATCGCGCGACGGCACGCAGTTCCCGAGCGACTGGCTGCGCGACGGCAGTGCACTGCTCGTCACCGACGACGCTGGCGGCGTGGGGCACGACATCCTCGTGCAACCGGCGGACGGGTCGCCGGCGAAGGCGTACGTCGCGACCCCCGCCGACGAGACGGCCGCGCGCATCTCCCCTGACGAGCGCTGGGTGGCCTATACCTCGAACGAGTCGGGGCAGCCGGAGGTGTACCTCGACTCCTATCCGAATGCTGGACGGCGGGTGAAAATCTCGGCGGGCGGCGGCGAGCACCCCGTATGGCGCAGCGATGGGCGCGAGCTGTACTACTGGCGCGAGGGTGCGCTGGTGGCAGTGCCGCTCGGTCCGTCTTTGCTCGGTGCCCCGCCATCGCGCGGCGAGCAGACCGTGCTGTTCCGGGCGCCCTACTTCGTCGGGCTCAACACGATGTACGACGTATCGCCCGACGGGAAGCGGTTCGTCCTCGTGCAACAGCGATCCGTGCGCTAGCGCCCGCTGCCGTTCACCCGCAGTAGGCCGGTCGCCGGACGGCACGCCGGACTTTCGCGCCGCTGGTCCGCTGGCGATCGTGCTGTCCCTGTCGCACCGCGCGCCGCATCCCGCCATCTCGCTCATCCCCATGTTCCTGCGTCACAGCACCGGCTCCGAAATCCGAATCGGCACGCTCGCGTGTGCCCTCGTGGCCTCCCTCGGGTGCGCGGACGGCGTGCACCGTGCCGGGGAAGCGGAGGTCATCTCGCAGGGAATTCCTGTTCGCGTCCCCGCTCCGTCTCGCGCTCCGGCGGACACGGTCGATTCGCTCACGGCGGCGCGGCGCGCGACGGTGATGGACAAGACACCGGTCGGCCCCCGGCCGGCGCCGCGTGCGACGTCCGACAGCGGCGTGGCGCGCGACAGTACGCGGCCGAAGCGGCCCGCACGCATCGGGGCCAGGTCGGGCGATCGTCATCCCGCCTTCCGCGCCACGGGAAGTCCGCTCGATTCGCTCTGGCCGGTGAAGGGCCCCGCTCCGCTGCCGGGGAGCATCCTGCCCGCCAAGCGCATCGTCGCCTTCTACGGCAATCCCAAGTCGCGGCGCATGGGAATCCTCGGCGAGTTCGCTCCCGACGACATGCTCAAGAAGCTCGACGCGGAGGTCGCGGCATGGAACCGCATCGATCCGTCGACGCCGGCGATCCCCGCGCTGCACGTGATCGTGCTCGTCGCCGACGCCACTCCAGGGCCGAGCGGCAAATACCGCACACGTCACGACAGCGCGATGATCGAGAAGGTGTATGGCTGGGCGCGCAGCCGGAACGCACTGATGTTCGTCGACCTGCAGGTCGGGCAGAGCACGCTGCCGGCGGAGCTGCCGTGGATCGAGAAGTTCCTGATCCGTCCCGACGTGCACCTCGGCATCGATCCCGAGTTCGCGATGAAGGGCAAGGCCATCCCGGGGAAGCGCGTGGGGACGTACGACGCCGCCGACATCAACTACGCGTCGCGCTTTCTCGCGGGCCTCGTGGACAAGTACAAGCTGCCGCCCAAGATCCTCGTCGTGCACCGCTTCACCCCGAGGGGCGTCACGAACGCGGACAAGATCCGGCTCGACCCGCGCGTGCAGGTGGTGATGGACATGGATGGCTTCGGGCCGCCCTGGATGAAGCGCGATACCTACTGGCGCGACATCAAGGGTGAGCCGGTGCAGTTCACAGGCTGGAAGCAGTTCACGAAGCTGAGGAACGACCAGCCGCCGACTCCGCGCGGCGACATCCTTCGGCTCTGGCCCGTGCCGCTGTACATCCAGCTCCAGTAGGCGCGTCGCTCAGTCGCGTGCACGGACGGGCCGGCGCGATCGGCTCGGCGTCGCCTGTCGCCACCGGCGCAGGTGATCGATCAACGCGCGCAACGCTCGGGATGCCTGCCGCCGCTGCGGATAATAGAGATAGTATCCGGGGAAGGGCGCGCAGAACTCCTCGAGGACCGAGACGAGCTCGCCGCGCGCGATGGCGTCGCGAACATGGCTCTCGAAGGCGAGCGTCACGCCGAGTCCCGCGACGGCGAGCCGCCGATTGAGCGCCGCGTCGGTCGAGAGCACCCGCGCGGGGACGGTCACGGCAAAGGCGCGTCCGTTCTCGCTGAACTCCCATCGGTAGGGCGGGCTGTCGGCCGTCGGATGCCAGTTGAGGCAGTCGTGGTCCGCGAGATCGCGCGGGTGCGCGGGCACGCCGCGGCGCTCGAAGTACGAGGGCGCCCCGACGATGGCCAGCCGCAGGTCGCCGGTCAGCGCAACGGCGATCATGTCCTTGTCGATCACTTCACCGAGCTGGATGCCGGCATCGTAACCCGCCGCGACGATGTCGACCGGGGCATCGCTCGCGACCAGGTCGAGGCGGACGTGCGGATGCAGCGTGAGGAACTCGGTGAGCATCGTCGCGCCGAAGGTGGTCTGCGCGACGGTCGACGTGTGCAGGCGCAGTGTGCCGCGCGGCACGTCGGCAAGCTCGCCGACTCCAGCCGCCGCCGCCCGCAGCTCCGCCAGCGCCGGACTCACCGCGGCGTAGAGCTGTTCACCCGCTTCGGTGAGCCGAACGCTGCGTGTCGTGCGCTGCACGAGTGCGACGCCCAGTCGCTCCTCGAGTCGTCGGAGCGCCTGGCTCACGGCGGAGTGGCTCATGCCGAGGCGCTCGCTGGCGGCGCGGAAGCCTTTCGCTTCAGCGACCGCGACGAAGGTCGTCATCCCGTCCAGTTCGTCAGTCATTGGAAGCGAAACTGACCAGCGTGGACGGCGCCGGCAAGTAGATGGAAAGGTCGGCCCGCGCTTCATTGCGGCATGCAGACACGCACACTCGGCCGTTCCGGCCTCGAAGTTTCCGCGCTCGGCTACGGCGCGATGGGGTTGAGCTCGGCCTACGGCCCAGCCGCCGATCGTCAGGACGCGATCAGGATCGTGCGCGCTGCCGTCGAGCGCGGCGTGACCCTCTTCGACACGGCCGAGGCGTACGGGCCGTTCACCAACGAGGAGCTACTCGGTGAGGCGCTGGCGCCGTTCCGCGAGCAGGTCGTCATCGCGACGAAGTTCGGCTTCGGCATCAACACCGATGGCACGCGCTACGGCCTCGACTCGCGGCCCGAGCACATCCGCCAGGTGACCGAGGCCGCGCTTCGCCGGCTGAAGGTCGACACGATCGACCTCCTCTACCAGCACCGCGTCGACCCGAACGTCCCGATCGAGGATGTCGCAGGCACGGTGAAGGAGCTGATCGCGCAGGGAAAGGTGCGGCACTTCGGCCTTTCGGAGGCGAGCGCGAAGACGATCCGTCGCGCGCACGTGGTGCAACCGCTCGCCGCCGTGCAGAGCGAGTACTCGCTGTGGACGCGCGACCCGGAGCGGAACGCCGTGCTGGCCACATGTGAGGAGCTCGGGATCGGATTCGTTCCCTTCAGCCCGCTGGGCGCGGGCTTCCTCACAGGCAAGATCGACACGACCACGAAATTCGATCCCACGGACTTCCGCAACATCTCCCCCCGCTTCGACGCCGATGCGCGCGCGGCGAACATGGCGGTGGTCGATCTGCTGAAGCGTGTGGCCGTGGACAAGCGTGCGACGCCCGCACAGATCGCGCTCGCGTGGCTGCTCGCGCAGAAGCCGTGGATCGTGCCGATCCCCGGCACGACGAAGCTGCATCGGCTCGAGGAGAATCTCGGCGCCGTGAACGTGACGCTCACGCCCGACGACCTGCGAGAGATCGA
>DASSIC010000123.1:0-5578 GCA_035692325.1 Gemmatimonadaceae bacterium
AACTTGCCCTGCATCTCCTGCGCTTGCTGCAGGATCTTCATGAAATCGGCCATCGGCGTCGCGTGGGTCGGAGAGATCGAAAGCTATGCCGCGTCGCACGATTGGGGCAAGCGAGCGGCACGCGTCGAGATCAGTCGGCGAGATCGAGATCGAGCGCGTCGATCGCCGCGCCGAGCACGGGATCACGACGCCGCAGCGCGGTGAGGCGCTCGGTGCGCACCATCTCGTCGGTGAGGCGCGTCGGTGGTACCGCGACGCCCTCCACCGCGCGAATGCCCACGCGCTGCACGCCGCCGAACCATTGCCGCAGCAGCGTGGCGAGCTCGCCCTTCACGGTATCGAGCGCCTGCTCGTAGATCGGATTGGCTTCGTCGAGGGCGATCGTCACCTCGCCGCGCGCGTTCACGGCGACGGGTGCCGCATGCTCCAGCGCCGTCGCGGCGACGCTCTTCCCCGCCCCGCGCAGCGCGGCCACGAGATCGTCCCACCGTTCGGTGATGCGGTTCACGTCGGGGGGAGCGGCGTTCGGCGCGTTCGCCGTCGTCGCCGTCGGCGCGGGCGCTGGCGAGATCGGCGTGCTGCTTCCCAGCGGCGTGTTGCGCTGCGTCAGGGGTGCCGCCGCAGCGACCGCGCGATCGGCGTCGCGCACGATCGATCGCCATGCGCTGGCCGGAGAATCGGCCGGAGGCGGGGCGAGTGCGCTCGCCGCGGACGCGGGCGCAGATGACGCCGAGGAGACGGCGCTCGGCGGCGAAGCCGCCCGACGGACGCGCGGCGGCTCATCGGTCGATCCGCCGCCGCCGCCGCTGCCCCCGCCGAGCCCTCGCAGCACCGCCTCGAGCGAGACGGTGCGATCAAGCAGCGCGAAGCGCACCAGCAGCGCCTCGAGCAGGAGTTGCTGCTGCCCGCTCTTGCGGAAGCGCGGCTCGAGCTCCGTCACCGCCTGGAGCATGCGCAGCAGATCACCGGCCGCGAACGCCTCGCGACGCGCGACGAGTGCCTCGCGCACGCGATCGCTCACCTCGGGGGGCACGCCGCCCAGCGCCACGGCGAGCTGCGCGCGCACCATGTCGGCGAAGCCGGTGAGGAACTGCCCGAAGTCCACGCCGGCATCGGCGAGCCGGGCGACGAAGGCGAACACGTCGCCGGCACGCTGCTCGGTGAGCAGATCGAGCAGCGCGAGGAACTCGTCTTCGGGGACGAGGCCCAGCGCATTGCGCACGCGTTCGGGGACGATCTCGCCGTCGCCCATCGACAGGACCTGGTCGGTGAGCGACAGGGCGTCACGCATCGACCCGTCGGCGGCGCGAGCGATCATCGCAAGGGCATCGGCGTGCGCGACGACCCCTTCCTCGCCGAGGATGCGCTCGAGGCGCAGCCGGATGTCGGCCGGCCCGATGCGCTTGAAGTCGAAGCGCTGCAAGCGGCTCAGCACCGGTGCCGCCGCCTGCGCGATCTTCTGCGGTTCGGTGGTGGCGAACACGAACACGACGCGGGGAGGCGGTTCCTCGAGGATCTTGAGCAGCGCATTCCACGCCTCGCGCGTGAGCATGTGCGCCTCGTCCACGATGTAGACCTTGTACTGGTCGTCCCCGGAGGGCGCATACATCGCGCGCTCGCGCAGCTCGCGCGCATCGTCCACGCCGCGATTCGACGCGGCGTCGATCTCCACGACGTCGAGCGAGGAGGAGCCGGCCCAGATGCGCTGACACGAGGGGCATTCGCCACACGGCTCGCCGGCGAGCGCGGGATCGCCGCGACGCCTGCAGTTCAACGCCATGGCGAGCACGCGGGCGAGCGTCGTCTTCCCCACGCCGCGCGGACCGCAGAGGAGGTAGCCGTGGGCCACTCGCCCGCGCGCGATGGCGCCCTTGAGCGTCGCGGCCACGTGCGAATGCACGGCGACGTCGGCGAAGGTCTTCGGGCGGTACTTGCGGGCGAGGGCGAGGGCCATGCGAGGAAGTTACTGCCTGGGCAAGTACGAGGTCAGTCGCCGACATGCACGAAGCGCGAGGCACCTTCCCCCGAGGGGAGCTGTGCGCTCGCGCTGAGTGCCCCAGGCCTGACGAAGCGACGTCAGACACCTCATGCCGCTGCTACCTTCGGGGTCCTGACGGAGTTAGAAGGCTGCCGCCCTCCGGGACCTGGGACACCCGAAATATAACCGGCGGGCGTCGGAGCGACAACGCGGCGCGACGGACGCTCAGCGTGCCGACGCGACCCGCTCGATCGCGCGACGCACCACGTCCGCGGCCCTGGTGACGGCCGCGGTGTCGGCGTCGAGATGGGCCACGGCCCGCACGCGCGAGGCGCTCCAGGGGCTGATCAGCACTCCGTCGTCCTTCGCCATCGCCACGACCGCGCCGCTCGTCACGCCGTCGGGCAGATCGATCATGACGATGTTCGTGTCGGGCGGCACGACGCGCGCGCCCGCGGCGCCCTCCACACGATCCGCAAACTGCCTCGCGTTGGCGTGATCCTCCGGCAGCCGCTCCATGTGCGCATCCAGGGCGTACAGCGCCGCCGCGGCGAGGATCCCCGATTGCCGCATGCCGCCGCCCAGTCGCTTGCGCACCATGTGCGCGCGCTTGATGACCGGCGCATCGCCGACGAGAATCGCGCCCACCGGGCAGCCGAGTCCCTTGGAGAAGCTCAGCATCACGGTGTGCGCGCAGCGGGCGAAGGCGTCCAATGGCGTGCCGGTGGCCGCGCTCGCGTTCCACAGCCGCGCCCCGTCCATGTGTACCGGCAATCCATGCGCGTCCGCCACCTCACGCAGCGCCCGCAGCTCGGGCAGCGGCGTGACCTTTCCCCCGGCCCCGTTGTGGGTGTTCTCGAAGCAGACGAGGCTCGCCGAGGGCGCGTGAATGGACGGAGGGCGGATGGTGCGGGCGAGGTCGTCGGCACTCATCACCAGCCGTCCGTCGCCCGCCGGCACGCCGCGCACCTGGACGCCGCTCAATGCGGCCGCGCCGGCCATCTCCCAGTGGATGATGTGCGCGTTGGCGTCGAGGAGCGCTTCGGTGCCGGGCGTCGACAGCACGGCGATCCCGGCCTGGTTCGCCATCGTGCCGGTGGGGAAGAACAGCGCCGCCTCCTTGCCCAGCAGGGCGGCGACGCGCGCTTCGAGGCGGCGCACCGTCGGATCGCCGTCCAGGACGTCGTCCCCCACCTCCGCCTCCGCCATCGCTCGGCGCATCGCGGGGGTGGGCTTGGTGACGGTGTCCGAACGGAGGTCGATGGATGGCATGCGAGACAGTGAGGCGGTGAATGCGAAACGAGAAACGGCACACCGAATCTAGTTCGATGTGCCGTTCACCGTCTCACTCACTCACCGCCTCACGGCAGTTACGGCTTGGTGACCTTCACCGTCGGAGTCCGGACCTCGGTCTTCTTCGTGCCGACAACCGGCTTGTCGACGATGATCGTGTCCTTCTTCGTCCCGACGGTCGGCGTGTTGATCGTGTCGATCTTCGAGCCGACGTCCACGCTCGGCGTCGTCACCGTGTGCGTGTCGGTGCCGACGGTCGGCGTCTGGACCTGATACTGGTTGTCGCCCGTCTTCTTGCAGGCGGCGAGGGGCAGCGCGAGCAGCGCGGCGGCGATTACCAACTTGCGCATGGGAAGCCTCCCTGGGTGGCGCGTTCAATGATTCGCCAAGAGCAACCTTCGCGCCACAGTTCTGCCCGTCACTCCAGAAACACTTCGCGCTGGCGCTTTCGCGTCCGCCGCAGCTCGTAGACCTGGCCGACCTCGCCACCGAGGATGAACACCAGCGCGGCGTAGTACGTCCAGAACACCACCACCACGACGGCGGCCACCGTGCCGGCGTAGAGGGAGCCGGGGTTGAACGACGTCACGTAGTACGCGAAGAGGAACTTCGCCAGCTCGAACGCCACCGACGTGAACAGCGCCGCCACCCACGCCGTCTTGGTCCGGACGCGGCGCACCGGGAGGAACTTGTAGAGCGAAAAGAACATCACGGCCAGGATCGCCGACGCCACGAGGTGGGTGCCGAGCGCGCGCGCGGTGCCCATCACGTCCTTGCGGATGCCGAGATCCTCCAGCACCTGCACGCTGCTCTTCGTGGCGATCAGCACGTACGTGCTGATGAGCGTGTTCGCGGTGATCAGGATGGACGACAGCACCGTGATCTTCACGTCGAAGATCTTGCCCTGGATGATGCCGCGCTCGTTCTCGATGTCGAACACGCTCGCCAGCACGGTGCGCAGCGAGCCGAACAGGCGCGTCGAAAACCAGACGAAGGTGACGGCGCTCCACAGCCCGAGCGACGTGTGCGCGTTCAGGATCTGGCTGATCAGCTTGTGGGTGCCCGCGTCCGGGCTCTCGACGTGCGACGGCAGCAGCTTGTCGATGTAGCGGACGACGACGTCGTTCGCCTCGGCCGAGGACCGGTTGAGCAGGTTCGCGAGGCCCCAGACGAGGAGCAGCACGAACGGCACCGCCGCGAGGAGGATGTTGAAGGCGATGCCCCCGGCGAGGAACAGCACGTTGTCCTCGCCGGCGTTGTCCCACACGCGCTTCGCATAGTCGCGCAGCGTCCAGCCCAGGCTGATGAGCCGGGAGCGTTGGGCCCCTCGCGGCCCGCTATAGACGGCGATCGGCTGCGCGCCTCGACGCGTCAGATGCCCGCGTCGTCGTCCACGCCCGGCGCGACGGACGTGCGCGACCGCACGCTGCCGGTGCGCGCCACGTCGACGCCGGCGTTGTACGCCGCCTTCGTCTCCGCCAGTCGGCGCTCGAGGTCACCGCGCGCCTGCTGGGCCGCCTCGCGCCCCGCCTCCATCGCGCGCGCGACCTGCGCCTTCTTGGTCACGATGGCGGAGCGTGCCGACTCGATCTGCTCCTCGACCCGCGCCTTGGCGCCCTCGAAGGTATCCACCACCTGATCGGTCACTTCGTGCGCGACCCCCTTCACCTTCGAGCCGGCGCGGCGCGCCCGGCGCGAGATCTCGTCGCGCGTTTCCTCGCCAGAGCGGGGCGCGAACAACAGGGCGACGCCCGCTCCGATGAGGACGCCGAGCAGGAGGTTGCCCACCCCGCCGCTGTGCTTCTCGATGACGATGTAGGGCTGCTCGTCGTGGTCGTGATGCCGCATGTTCTCCCTCTCGATGACCGGGACCTAGCGTCCCTTCTTTGTCGTGGATTTCTTGGCCGCCGCGCGCGCCGGTGGCGGAGCCGCCTCGCTCCGCCGCACGACCTTCGCCGGTGCCGGCGACGGTTGAACGCCGTTCGACTCCTTCGCCGGGCCGTTGCCACCCGCCTTCAGGAGCGCGAGCATCTCACTACGCACTTCTTGCTCCGACAGCCCCAGAACCTTCCCGGTCCTCGCCGCATCGCCCGAGGTGGAGGCGAAGGTGCGCAGGACGAGCTGCTGGCGCGCCTCGGCCGCCGTCGCGCCGACGGGAATGGTCAGCGCCGTCGGCATCTCGCCGCCGCTGCGCAGATGGCGCGGGATGATGTCGTTCGGACCGATGGTCGTGCCGCGGCTCATGATCACCGCGCGTTCCACCGCGTTCTTGAGCTCGCGCACGTTGCCGGGCCAGTGGTACGACAT
>DASSIC010000124.1:0-2024 GCA_035692325.1 Gemmatimonadaceae bacterium
CTGGAGGACGAACGCCGGCCCGATGGAGCGATTGAACGGACGCTCACCGTCTTCCTCACCGGCGCAGAGTGTCCCTTCACCTGCTCGTTCTGCGATCTCTGGCGCTGGACGATCGACGGACCGACGCCGACCGGCGCGCTGCCAGCGCAGCTCTCCGACGTGCTGCACGCGCTCGATGCATCGGCGCCGCGCCCTGATCGGTTGAAGCTGTACAACGCGAGCAACTTCTTCGACCGGCGCGCCGTGCCGGTCTCCGATCTCCCGCGACTTGCCGAGCTGTCGGCGCCATTCGGCGGGGTGACGGTGGAGTCGCATGCGAGCACCGTCGGGCCTTCGACGCTCGAGTTCGCGCAGCGGCTCGGTGGCCGTCTCGAGGTGGCGATGGGGCTGGAGACGATCCATCCCGTCGCGATGGCGCAGCTCAACAAGCGGCTCGATCTCGCGCAGTTCGAGCGGAGCGCCTGCTTCCTGAAAGACAACGCGATGGACCTGCGCGTGTTCGTGCTGCTTGGCGCGCCCTACCTTCCGCACACCGAATCCGTCGAATGGACGGTGCGCGCCGTGGAATACGCGGCGCGCTGCGGCGCGTCAGTCGTGTCGATCATCCCGGTGCGCGGTGGCAACGGGGAGATGGAGCGGCTCGCACAGCTCGGCCACTTCACTCCGCCCACGCTGTCGCAGCTCGAGGAGTCGCTCGATCGATGCCTGGCACTGGCGGGCACCGTCGTCACCGCCGATTTATGGGACGTACGGCGGCTGCCCGCATGCGAGGCATGCCGTGTCGCGCGCACCGAGCGACTCGCACGGCTGAACGTGAGCGGGCGTGCCGAGCCCCGCGTCGCGTGTGCGCGGTGCGACGCATGACGGCGGAGCGGTGCGAGGTCGCCATCGTCGGCAGCGGATTCGCCGGCTCGCTGCTGGCACGCGTGCTCGCGGTGCAGGGCTACGACGTCGCGCTGCTCGAGCGCGGCAGGCACCCGCGCTTCGCCATCGGGGAGTCGTCCACGCCACTCGGCAATCTCTCGCTCGAGCGGATCGGCGTGCGCTACGGGCTGGCGGACTGCTACCAGCTGGCGACGCATGGCCGCTGGCTACAGAGCTTTCCCGAGCTGCGTCGCGGATTGAAGCGCGGCTTCACCTTCTATCGGCATCATCCGCACGAAGCGTTCGCCGATCGGGGCTTCGACTCGGAGCGGCTGCTGGTGGCCGCGAGCCCGGACGACGCCCTCGCCGACACGCACTGGCTGCGCGCCGACGTCGACCATCATTTCGTCCGCCAGGCAGTGGCGGCGGGGGTGGACTATCGCGATCGCGTGTCGCTCGCCAGCGCCGAGGTGCGGGAGAATGGTGTGCGCCTTTGCGGAACGCGCGACGGCGCGCCGCTCGAGCTGCACGCGAACTTTCTCGTCGACGCCTCGGGGCCCGGCGGCTTTCTCGCGCGGCAGCTCTCCATCCCGTCGGGCCTCGCCGCGACCGAGACCCGATCGACGCTCGTGGCGAGCCACTTCGAGGGGATGCGGCTGATGCACGACGTCGCGCCCGGGCTGCCGGAAGGTCCCTATCCCGACGACTGGGCCGCGGTGCACCACCTGATCGACGAAGGGTGGATGTACTCGCTTCGCTTCGATCATGGCACCACGAGCGCCGGCTTCCTGCTCACGCCGAGCGGGATGGCGTCGTTGAATGGCGACGGGAAGGATGCGGAGACGGTCTGGAACACGCTGCTCGGGCGGTATCCGACGCTCGCCGAGCTCTTCGCCGACGCGACGCCGACGATGCCGATCAAGCTCCAGCCGGCGATCCAGCATCGGCTGACACGCGCCGCGGGGGAGCGGTGGGCGCTGATGCCGCACGCGTACGCCTTCGTGGATCCCCTCTTCTCAACGGGGATCGCGTGGGGGCTGCGCGCGGTCGAGCGTCTCGCGCTCGCTTTCGAGTCGGTCGTTGGCGGTACGCGGGTGCCCGGCAGTGAAGTGCTGGCTCGCTACGACGCGGCGCTCGCCGCGGAAGCTGATCAGATCGAT
>DASSIC010000125.1:0-4872 GCA_035692325.1 Gemmatimonadaceae bacterium
GGCTTCTTCATCTTCGTGCGCACGAACTCGGCGGCTTCCTGCTCGTCCGTGCCCCCGATCTCGCCCATCATCGCGACCGCCTTCGTCTTCGGATCCGCCTCGAACGCCGCGAGGCAGTCGATGAAGTTGGTGCCGTTGATCGGATCGCCCCCGATGCCGACGCAGGTGCTCTGCCCCATCCCGGCGCGCGTGAGCTGATAGACGACTTCGTACGTGAGCGTGCCGGAGCGGCTCACGACGCCGATGTTGCCCGGCATGCAGATGCCTCCCGGAATGATGCCGACCTTGCTCTCACCTGGCGTGATGAGCCCCGGGCAGTTGGGGCCGAGGAGTCGCGCGCCCTTCTCCTTCACGAAGGGATGCACGCGCGTCATGTCGTTCACCGGCACGCCTTCCGTGATGGCGACGATGAACTTGATGCCGGCGTCGGCCGCTTCCATGATGGCATCGGCGGCGTACATCGGCGGCACGTAGATCACCGACGTGTTCGCGTTCGTCGCCCTGACGGCTTCGTGCACGCTGTTGAACACGGGAACGGTGCCCTCGAACTTCTGGCCTCCCTTCCCGGGCGTCACCCCGCCGACGATGCGCGTGCCGTACTCGATCATCTGCTTGGTGTGGAACGAGCCATCGCGGCCCGTGATCCCCTGCACGACGACCGTGGTGCTCTTGTCGATGAAGATGCTCACGCGGCCTTTCCTCCCTTCGTGGCGAGGGCCACCGCCTTCTGCACCGCCTCGTCCATGTCGGACGACGCGGTGAAGCCGTTCTCCTGCAGGATCTTCATCGCGATCTCTTCGTTGGTGCCGGTGAGCCGAATGACGATGGGAATCTTGAGCGGATTGGCCTTCGTCGCGGTCACGATGCCGTTGGCGACGTCGTCGGTGCGCGTGATGCCGCCGAAGATGTTGAACAGGATGACCTTGACGCTGGGATCGCCGGTGATGATGCGCAGCGCGTTGACGACCTTCTCCGGATTCGACGAACCGCCGATATCGAGGAAGTTCGCGGGTTCGCCGCCGTAGTACTTCACGAGGTCCATCGTCGCCATCGCCAGGCCGGCGCCGTTCACCACGCAGCCGACGTTGCCGTCGAGCTTGATGAAGGTGAGGTTCGAGTTGCGCGCATCCACTTCGCTCGGCTCCTCGGCCGTCTCGTCGCGCAGCTTGACGAGGTCTGGGTGCCGGTCGAGCGCATTGTCGTCGACGGAGAACTTCGCGTCGAGCGCGAGGACCTCGCCGGCGGGGGTGACGACGAGCGGGTTGATCTCGGCGAGCGACGCGTCGTGCTTCATGAAGGCCTGGTAGAGCTGCATCATGATCTTCGATGCCGCGCGCACCTTCTTCACGTCGTCGGGAAAGAGGAAGAAGCCAAGCTCGTTGGCCTGGTACGGCTGCAAGCCGTACCGCGTATCGATCGGCAGCTTGAGGATCTTCTCGGGGGTCTTCGCGGCGACCTCCTCGATGTCGATGCCGCCGGCCGGGCTCACCATGAACACCGGCTTCTTGGACGCGCGATCGAGAATGATGCCGACGTATGCCTCGGTGGCGATGTCGGCGGCGGCGGTGACGAGGACCTGATGCACCGTGAGGCCGTTGATCTTCATGCCGAGGATCTTTCCTGCGATCTCTCGCGCCTCCGCGGGCGTCTTGGCGAGCTTCACGCCGCCGGCCTTGCCGCGTCCGCCGGTGTGCACCTGCGCCTTCACGACGACCATGCCGCCGATCTTCTTGGCGATCGCCTCGGCCTGCTCGGCGCTCGTCGCGACTTCACCAGGAGGAATCGGCACGCCTTCGGCGCGCAGAAGCTCCTTGGCCTGATATTCGTGGATGTTCACGCCTTCTCCGCTGTGATGGTCGATCTTCGGGACAGCCGTGGCAAGCTAGACCCCCCCATTCCCCCGGGCAAGCTCACGGTACCGCGGGACGCAACGACGCGCCGAGTGCGTCGAAGGCGCGCCCGAATGCGGTCCAGTCGCCGCGCGCGAGCGCGTCGCGCATGACGCGATAGAGGCTGTCGGTGCGCGCGCGGAAGTCGCGCGGCGCCTGCTCGGTGGAGCGCGGTGGCTGTGTCGCGCCCACCGCCGAAACGAGGGTGGGGGCGATGCGCACGGAATCGCCGACGATCGCGGCCACGCGCGCGAGCCGGGGGCTCCCGCCCGGCCGCCATTGATAGATGGACTGGGCGTAGAACGCCTGTCCGCGTACGGGCAGCACGCGCACCGGGGAGCGTACGAGTCCGCTCTCGTGACTTGCCGTGTCCGACGCACGCAGCCGGTCCACCACGCCTCCCCAGCGCGCGCCGTCGCTGGTGAGGGGGATCCATGCCGTGACGCGCTGCGGGCCACTCTCGGCAGCGATCACGCCGCGCACCCGACCCGGCTCGTCGATCAGTGGCCACAGGGCAGCCACGCCCGATCCCGGGAGCATGACGCGCACCGGGTCACGAGAGGCCGCGGAGTCGGCACCGTCGGGGGTGGCGAAGCGACGGACCTCGAGGCTGTCGCCACGGAACCCGGCCGCCGCGAAGGCGAGCGCCTGGGTTCGTGCGCCGTCGAGCGCCGGAGGCAGCGACGCCTGCAACGCGCGAGGCAGCGCGTTCACGTTCACGAAGAGCGTCGGAAACTGCTCCATCCAGGAGGCAGCCACCGGATCGGGCACCGCGGCAGCCACGAGATGCACGCGCCCGCTCGCGGCGTTGAGCACCGCGGTCGCGGCATGCTGGAAGTAGCCGCGTTCTTCGTCGAGCACGGTGAAGCGCTGCGACAGCGGATAGGCGTCGCCCGCGGAGTAGAGCTCCACAGCCCAGTACAGCGAGTCGCCGGCGACCACGGGCACCACTTCGCTGCCTTGCACGAAGAAGGGCGCGAGTGCTCGCACGCGCTCGCGGACGTCGCGCCAGCGGACGATGGTGGGCCGATTGAGCGGCAGCTCGCCGAACAGGAGCCGGAAGTTCTGGAGCGCCCACGCGTGCGCGATCCGCGAGGTCGTGGACACCATCTCGACGCCCGCGATGCGGGCGAGGGAGTCGGAGACCACCGAATAGTCTGGCGCATCGTCGTAGACCGCCGGCTCCTCGAGCAGCGTCTCGTCGCCGAACCGGCTGCCGGCGCCGGTGCGCACCGGCATCCCCCGCTCATCGGCGGTCGTGGGATCGAAGCGGCTGAGGCCCCATACGTCGCGCGAGTCCAGCGCCCCTTCACTGCTGTGCTCCACGAGCAGCGCGGTGAGCAAGCCATTCCGCTCCTGCCAGGCCGCGCCATCCCCCACGACGCGCACGCGGCGCAGCCGTTCCGCCGACTGTGACAACGAGGTGCCGTCCCAAAGCGCCGCGTGCACCGCGGCGTCGGCAGCCGAGGAAAAGCCGGCACCCAGGCTGTCGGGACGGACGCGATCGACGCCGTACGCGCGGCGTGTGTAGCTGAGCCGCGTCGCGAGGTACTGCCGCTCCACCGCGGCCATGTCGGCGGGGTCGATGGAGCGGCGCGCGAGCAGCGGCGCGATGGAGCGGCCGATCACGCTCAGCGTCAGCACCACCGTCACGGCAAGGAAGGCGAGCCGGAGCTGCCCCGACCACCCTGCCCACAGCACGACGACCGCCGCGCAGAGGGTGACGACCGCGAGCAGCAGCATCGCGGGCACGAGCACCCGGTGATCGATCGAGGTGAACAGCCCGCCGGTGCCACCCCCCTCGGCGAGGAGCCGGTACATCGCGAGCCGGTAGCTCCACGCGAGGATGAACAGGAGCACGCCGCCGAGCATCGTGAAGTGGCGTCGGACGTAGGCGGACACGTAGAGGCGTCCACGCTCCCAGCGCAGGCTCGGCGTGAGCGCGTACAGCAGCACGATCAGCGCGCAGACGGCGACGAAGGTGAGGATCGCCCAGAAGTGCAGCGTCGTCTCGAAGGGGAGCCAGTAGACGAAGAAGCCGAGGTCGGCGCCGAAGTACGGATCGGTCTCGCCGAAGGGCCGGCCGATCTGGGCAAGGAGCGCCTCGCTCCACGCATCGCCGGGCAGCGTGAGCGCGGCGCCGACGATGAGGGAGAGCGCGCCGGCGGCGAGCAGCAGGTAGCGGCCGGGCACCTCCTCGCCGATCTCGATGTTGCCGATGCGCCGCGGCAGCACCAGCGAGACCACCGAATGCCGAACCGCGTAGAGATTCACGAAGGCGAAGAGCGCCGCCACGGCGAAGGACCCGGCGCTCAGCGCGAGCGTGGTGCTGACGCGGGTGCGCCAGATCTCCGCGACTCCGAGCGAGCGATACCACAGGTAATCGGTGTACAGCGCCGCCACCCACCGCCCAAGGAGCAGGAAGAGGGCGACGGCAGCCAGCGTGCCGAAGGCGAGTCGCCGGCGCGTCACGTCAGACGGCTGCGCCCTGCTCCCGCAGCCAGCCTTCCATCTCGCGACGGATCTCGCTCAGCCGCGCCGCCGTGCGCGCTTCGAAGCGCGTGACGATGATGGGTTGGGTGTTCGACGCCCGAATGAGTCCCCACCCGTCGCCGTATTCCACGCGCACGCCGTCGACGTCGATCACGTCGTGCCGCGCACGGAAGTACGCGACGGCGTCGCGCACGAGGTCGAACTTGCGGGTGTCGTCGCAGTCCACACGAATCTCCGGGGTGCTCACGAACTCCGGCACGTCGGCGAGCAGCTCGCGCACCGTGCGCCCCGAATCGGCGACGATGCGCAGGAGCCGCGCGGCGCCATAGAGCGCGTCGTCGTGGCCGTAGAATCCTTCGCCGAAGAACATATGCCCCGACATCTCGCCGGCGAGTGGCGCGGCGAGCTCCTTCATCTTGTCCTTGATGAGCGAGTGCCCGGTCTTCCACATCACCGGGTTGCCGCCGGCGCGGCGGATCTCGTCGGACAG
>DASSIC010000126.1:0-2541 GCA_035692325.1 Gemmatimonadaceae bacterium
TCTTACGCTTGAACGCCTTGAGAGCCCAGTCCAGCCGATCGCTTTCTTCGAGATGAATCTCGACCATCAGTACGCCCTTCCTTGGTGATGTCCGCGCCTGATGCGCGGAACGAGCTGCCGGAAACGCCGGACCCCGCACACGTCGCTCCAGCCAATGCCGGTTCGGTGCGCGGGTGATGCAGCCCCGAATATTAGCCCGGGGCCGGTAGGCTGTCAACGAGATGGCGGCGCGCGATCGCCCGCGTGCGAACGGAGGACAGAAAGCCCGACGAGCGCCGCCCGTCCGTGCCGGCGCGAAGGCCGGACGTCGAACGGAGAGCGCTCGTCGATTCCCACCGTCGTTGCGCGGACGATGGGGTGCTCAGCGAATGGTCTTACGGAACGGGCTTCTTCTTCACGTCCACGTTGTTGCCGATCACGCCACCGAGGATGGCGCCTGCCGCACCGCCGATGACCGCGCCCTTGACCTTGTCGCGGCTGGTCGCGGCGCCGATGATCGCACCGGCCGCGCCACCGATGACGGCGTCGCGCTTGGTGTTCTTGACGGTTTCCGTGCGCGGCTGCGAGGCCGTGGTCGTGCCAGTGCTCGTGCCGGTGGAACTGCCGCTGCTACGCGTGCCGGAGCTCGTGCCGGAAGAGGTGCGGCGGGTGGTCGTGCTCGTGCGACGTGTCGTGCTGGCCGTCGACTTGGCCGGTGCCGGAGCGACCAGCGCAGGCGCGGGGGCGGCAGCGGCGGTGCGCTCGGCGGCGCTGATGGAATCCTGACGCGCAGCGTTCGCCTGCGCGGCCAGACCGAGGTCGGCGTTCAGCGACGGGTCGGCGGGCTTGTCCTTGCTGCACGCGGCCGCAAAGACGAGAGCGGGAGCGAGAAAGAGAGTCTTGACCGAGGTCCGCATGTAGCCTCCTGAATTGATCGGCCGAAGCCGAAAGGGTAGATCGCATATAAGGTAGGCAGGGGCCATGCCACCTCTCGGAAGGAGCGATGATTCCTCCCGGCTCCTGACGAATTCGTGGGCTGAATCACAACACCAGTTCGGTATGTGTTCGGGCCGTGGCTAGCGGCCCCATGAGTCGTCTTGCTTCTTGAAGGCGGGCCAATGGGTGGCCGCCGCGACTCACTTCAGCCGTAGCTGCCACATGCGACTCTTCTCCCGCCGCCGTAGTGCTTCCGCCCCCAGCAAGCCCGTCGCAGCCGGCAAGCCGACTCCCGCCGGCAAAGGCTACTCGCTGCTCGATGCACAGCTGTCCGTAACGGGCGACCTCGAGACGACCGGCTCGCTTCGTATCGAGGGAGCGCTCGACGGCTCCGTGCTGAGCGCCGACTCCGTGGTGGTCGGGGTGGGCAGCAAGATCTCGGGCGACATCCACGCACGCGAAGTGGTGGTGGGCGGCACGATCACCGGAAACGTCCATGCGTCCGAGCGGGTGGAGCTCCAGGCCACCGCGGTCGTCACCGGCGACGTGCATACCGGCTCCATCCTCGTTCAGGAGGGAGGCGTCGTGAACGGCCGCGTGCTGATGGGTCCTCCGGGCACCCAGGGCGCACATGGGCGGCCGCTCGACACGCTCGAGCCGGCGCGGAGGTAGCGCATGAGCTCTGCGAAGCCCACGCCGCGATACGTCCAGCGGATCCCGTCGCCGAACATCCACCTGGTGGGAGGGGCGACCGCGGAAGCGCAGGTCATCCCCATCCGGCGGGTCACTCCGGCATACGTACCGACGATCGAAGCGCCGGCCCAGCCGGCGCCGGTGAAGCGGCGGGCCTCGCGCTTCGTTCCAGTCGAGCAGCGCCCCTGGTTGGTGATGCTGGTTCCGCCGACGCCCGCGTCGCGCACGCGCAGCTTCGGCGTCGCGCGCTGGCAGGCGCAGCTCGTCATCGGCGTGCTGGCATTGTCACTGGTGATGGCGGGCGGCGCGGTAGCGGCGGTCGCCGGCGCGGTGGATGCGCCGGACCTCTTCGGCAACAGCGAAGTGGATCAGCTCCGTGATCGGCTCGAGGTGCTGGAGGATTCGCTGACGCTGGCGCGTGCACAGTTGGCGACGGACGACGAATCGGTTGGCGACTCCCTATTCGACGCAGTGCCGGGCGCGGCAATCCCCGTCCCGGCCGACGCCGAGGCGGCAAAGACCACGGCGTCACGGCTGGCGGGTCGCAAGCCCGCGCTCGCGCGGTCGTCGCGCTCGTCGGACGAGAACGGGATCGGGCTGGCGCCTCGCTCGATCGAGGGGCTGCCAGTGATCGGCCGGCTCGCGAGTGGCTTCTCCCGGAATCGGCGGCATCCGGTGCTGCACATCCGTCGCCCGCATCTCGGGGTGGACGTGGCAGCTCCGCGCGGCACGCACATCGTGGCGCCGGCGCCGGGCACAGTGACGTTCGTCGGACGAAAGTTCGGATTCGGCATCGTGGTCGAGATGGACCATGGCTCGGGGGTTCGCACCCGGTATGCGCACCTCACCGCAGCCATGGTCCATGTCGGCGACGTGGTGACGAAGGGGACTTTCATCGCCACGGTGGGATCGACCGGCATCACGACCGGCCCG
>DASSIC010000127.1:0-6491 GCA_035692325.1 Gemmatimonadaceae bacterium
GCTGGCGCGCCGGGATCGACCCTTCGCGTTCGGCGAGCACGGTGGACGACGAGGCGGTCCTGCGTCTCCACGCCGGCATCACCAGCGTCCTCACCGAGTCCATCGCTGCGCGCGGCACGTCGTTCCGCGACTATCGGGACGTCTCGGGCGGACGTGGCGACTTCGAGCGTTCGCTCGCCGTCTACGGACGAGGGGGCGAACCCTGCCTTCGTTGCGGTGCACGCCTGGTGGAGACTCACGCGATCGACGGACGGACCACGGTATTGTGCGCAGGCTGTCAGCGGTAAAGAAGCTTCTCCTCACGCCGAAGACGTCGGACGAGCATGTCGCCAGCATGCGCGCCCACGTTCGCGCGACGGCGAAGGATCGGCCGGGCGTCTATCGCTGGCTGTCGCCCGACGGCGAGGTCGTCTACGTGGGCAAGTCGAAGAAGCTGCGCACGCGACTGCTGAGCTACTTCCGCTGCGGCAGTGAGGAGAAGGGCTCGCGCATTGTGCGCGAGGCGACGAGCGTGGAGTGGGAGTACACGCCGAGCGAGTTCGCCGCCCTGCTCGAGGAGCTTCGACTGATCAAGCGCTTTCGTCCTCGTCTCAACGTGGCGATGAAGCGCGATGCGCGAAACTTCTGCTTCATCAAGCTCACCCGCGGGGTCGCCCCCAAGCTGCTCGTGGTGCGCGGCGCGGGCGCCGACGACGCGCAGATCTACTATGGCCCATTCAATGGGGCGCAGCGCGTGAGTGAGGCGGTGCGCGAGCTCAACGATGCACTGGGTCTGCGCGACTGCCGCCTCGACCAGCCGATGCACTTCGCCGATCAGCCCGAGCTGTTCCAGCTGTTTCCGCGCACGCCGGGCTGCATCCGCCACGAGATCAGGAAGTGTCTCGGCCCCTGCGTGGGCGGCTGCACCGCGCACGAGTACGATGAGCGCGTCGGCCTGGTGCGCGGCTTCCTGGACGGCGCGGACGACGGACCGATGGAAACGCTCCGCGCCGAGATGGAAGCGGCGAGCGCGGCGCTCGAGTTCGAGCGCGCGGCGGTGCTGCGCGACAAGCTGCAGCGGCTCGAGGGACTGCGCGAGCAGTTCATCCGCTTCCGCTTCGCCGTCGAGACGCTCTCGTTCGTGTATTCCGTGCCGGGACACGAAGGCGACGATCGCGTCTATCTCATCCGCCGAGGCCGCGTGCGCGGCCACTGCGCCATGCCGCGCAGCGAGCAGGACCGCGCGCGGCTGCGCGCGATGGTGGACGACGTGTTCAGTCCGGCGGAGCGCGATACGGCGCAGGTTCCGTCGCACGAAATCGACGAGCTGCTGCTCCTCTCGTCGTGGTTCCGGCGCTTCCCGGGCGAGCTGGCGCGCACCACGACGAATGGCGAGGCTCTTGCAACTGCCGGGTAATGCAGCCCGGTGAACGGGTAGCAGTGGCCCGGCCCAGATGACGACTTCGTGGCAACCGACGACGCTCGTGCAGTGTATCAGCGTGAAGCCGTGGCTCACCTACCCAGGCTGCGACGAGCCAGGCGGTTGCCACGATCTCACGCTCGGTCGGATCTACGAGATGCTCGGCGTCGAAGCGCGAGGCAGCTTTTACCGGATCCTCGACGACTCGGGTGAGGATTTCCTGTACCCCGCGTCGCACTTCAAGGCGGTCTAGTCGAGGTCGACGATCTCCACCGTCGCGCGGCCCTCGGCGATCGTGAGACGCGCCACGCTCGGCTCGAGCTTGAACCGCTTCGCGCCGGCCGCGCCGGGATTCACCACCAGTCGGCCGTCCACTTCCGCCACATGCTGGCGATGGGTGTGTCCGTACACGATCACCTGCGCGTCGTAGCGCGCGAGCAGCCGCGCCGGCGTCGGGCTGCCGAGTTCATGCCCGTGGCTCACGTGGATCGATACGCCGCCGATCGTCCGCTCGATCGACTCGGCGAGCCGTGGCTGCCCCGGCGCGTCGGTGTTGCCATGGACGGCGAGCACTGGAGCGATGAGCGCCAGTTCGTCGAGCACCTCGTCGCCGCCGACGTCGCCGGCATGGAGGATCAGCTCCACGCCCGCCAACGCCTCGTGCACGCGCGATCGAACGAGGCCGTGCGTGTCGGAGATCAATCCGATGAGATGCGACGACCGAGTCGTCACGTCCGACGCCCGGAATGAATGGCCGCGATGCCGAACGACAGCGACGTCCAGCGCACGTCGTCGAATCCCGCGGCGCGCATCCGGGCCGCGAGCTCCGGCTCGGCGGGAAAGTGCGCCACCGACTCGGGAAGGTAGCGGTACGCCGTGCGATGTCCGCTGATCAAGCCGCCGACGAACGGCAGCAGTCGATGGAAGTACGCGTGATACACGAGCCGCACGAGCCGAGACCGTGGCGTCGTGAACTCGAGAACGACGAATCGCGCCTGCGGCGCGAGCACGCGATGCACCTCGCGGAGCGCCGCATCCAGCGACGCGACGTTGCGGATGCCGAACGCCACGATCGCGCCATCCATGCTCGCATCCCGGAGTGGGAGCTGCTGGGCATCGGCCGCGACCGGCGCCACGGTGTCGCGCGATGCCTTGCCCGTTCCCGCCTGCAGCATCGGGAGCGCGAAGTCCGCGCCCACGACGAAGCCACCGAAGCCGCGCTGCCTGGACAGCTGCGCTCCCACGTCGAGGGTGCCGGCGCAGAGGTCGAGATAGCGTCCGTCCGGCGCGCGCGTCCATTCGAGCGCGCGGAGCGCCCGGCGGCGCCACCAGCGGTCGACGTTGAAGCTCAGCAGATGGTTGAGCAGATCGTACCGCGGTGCGATCTGCTCGAACACCGTCCGCACGTAGGCGCGCTTTTCCGCGCCCCCCTCGGCCGCTGCGCCGGCTCGGCGCGTCTCTTCCTGCGTCTCGTGCATCGGCGAAAGGTCACCGGCGGCAGGAAGCCGGGCAAGCGCGACGCTGGATTGCGTTCGACGCGATGCGTAGTTTTCCAGCAGCCGCGCTCCTCGACCGCCGCATCGCGCGCGGCATCCCCGCCACCCCGCTGTGCTCCGAGCCCTCGACCTCGCGAATCTTCCCGATGCCGACGTCGTCGCCCTCGCCCTCGAGGGCCGCGACTCGGCACACCGGGAATTGATCAAGCGGTACGAGCGTCCGGTCTTCTCGCTCGTGTTCCGCATGGTGCGCGACCGCGAGCTCGCCGAGGACCTGACGCAGGACACCTTCGTCAAGGTGCTCTCGCACCTCGACCGCTATCGGTCCGACTTCAAGTTCTCCTCGTGGCTGTTCAAGATCGCCAACAATGTGGCGATCGATCACCTGCGCCGGCGGCAGCTGGACACGGTGAGCATGGATGGCTCGCCCCATGCGATGACGGCGGAAGCGATCGAATCCACCCGGTTCGACGTGGCCGACAGCACCGAGAACGCCCTCGACGAGATGGAGGCGAAGGAGCTCGGCTCGGCCATCGAGCGGGCCATCGCACGCCTTCGTCCCGAGTATCGCTCCTGCATCATGCTGCGGCACGTCGAAGGGCGTTCGTACGAGGAGATCGCCTCCACCCTCGACCTCCCCCTCGGGACGGTCAAGACCTACATCCACCGCGCCCGGCACGAGCTTCGCCGTGCGCTGGAGCACACTCGAGAATGACCCCCGAATCGACCCCGATCGGGGGTGAAACCCCGTCCCGCCCCGGACCGTACATGGGTACGAGACCATGAATCACAGACACCTCCTCCCCAACGAGATCGACCTCCTGGTCGACGGCGAAGCCGGATTCGGCGTCGCCCCGCTTCGTGCTCACATCCTCGAGTGTGACGACTGCCGGGCGCGCCTCGACGACGCCCGCGTCGTTGTGGATGCGCTGGAGAGCCTCCCCCATTTCGCGCCGGACGCGCGGCTGGCCGATCGCGTGATGGCCCAGGTGCCCGTGTTCGTGCCCGCGCACGTCGCGGCGCGCGACTCCGTGCAGCGCTGGCTTCCCACCTCCTCCACCGCCCGGGTTGCCGCAGTGGCACTGGGCACGACCGTGGCCGGCGCGCTCACCGTCGCGATGCTCTGGCTCGCCACCCGTGGCGACGCCGTGCTCTTCGTCAGCGGCCTGCTGGGTGATCGCGTGCGGGCTGCCGTGGCCGGCGCGATTCGCGATCTGGCGGTGGCCCTCCTGGGCGAGACTGCCCTCACCGCCCTCCAGGCGACTGGCGCGGTGGGGACCACGCTGCTGGTGCTCGGCTTCCTCCTCACCGCCCTCGGTACGGTCGCGGGCATCCGGCGGCTGGCCACGGCAGGGCGGCGCGCCTAGGATGCGCGCGCCAACACGCCTCCTGCTCGCGCTGGTCGTCGCTCTGCCCGTCCCCGTCCTGGGTGCGCTCCACGCCCAGGACGCGAGTCGCGCCGGCCTCGCCCGCGACCTCGAACGGCTCGCGAAGTCGGAGTCCATCACCGGGCTCCCCGCTCCGGACAGCGTGACCATCGGACCGCGCACCATCCCGGCCGGCAGCATCGTGCGCGGCACCGTCGTCGCCAAGGGGCCGGTCGTCGTCGCTGGTCGCGTCGAGGGCAGCGTGGTGAGCCTCGCCGGCGACGTCACGGTATCGAAGGGCGCGACGGTGACGGGCGACGTGCTCGCCGTCGGCGGCCACGTAACGGCGGACGGTGAGGTGGATGGCGAGATGCGCAGCATGGACGCGCTGCCCGCCGCCGTCGGCCCGGTCGCCGCCGCTGCCGACACGCGAACTCCCCTCGCTCGCACCTACGACGCGCTGCGTCTCGTGGCCGGCACCTTCGGCGTACTGCTCATCATTGCCGTCGGCGTGCTGCTGTTCGCGGGTCCCAACCTGGACGAAGTGGTCGCCACCCTCGAGCGTCGCTTTGGCCGCGCCTTCTGGGTCGGCTTGCTCGGTCAGCTCATGATCCTGCCCGCGCTGGTCGTGCTCCTCGTCGCGCTGGCGGTGAGCGTCATCGGCATCCTGCTCATCCCCTTCGCGATCGTCGCGTATGCCATCGCCATCGCGGGCCTGGTCACCCTGGGCTTCCTCGCGGTGGCGCGGCTGGTCGGTGGCGCGGTGCGCGAGTCGGCACGAGACACCACGGCGCGTTCACGCACCCTTGCCGCTCTCGCCGTGGGGCTCGCGATCTTCTGCGCGTTGTGGGTCGTCGCCGCCGCGCTCACGTGGGCGCCGCTCGCCGCCACCGTCGTGCGTGCGGCGGCGCTGGCCGTCACCTGGACCGCGATGACGCTCGGCCTGGGGGCCGCGCTGCTGTCCCGCGCCGGCACGCATCGGCTCGTCGCGACGGGCGCCCGTCCCGTGGAGCTGGCCTCCTGGCAGACGCCGACACCGCTCACGGGCGTCGTCGCCGCGCGTCGCCCGACGGCCGTCGGAGGCGAGCGATGATGCGTCCCGCACGTTCGTTCTCCGGTCTCGTCGCGGCGCTGGCGCTCGCGGCGCTCCCCGCGCACGGACAGGCGCCACTCTGGCGCACCGTGACGATGTCACGCCAGCTGCGCGATACGATGCCGCAACGCATCCGCGTGATGTACGGCGCCGGCAAGCTCCAGCTGCGCGGCACGCCGGATCCGCTGCTCTATGCCATGCGGCTCAAGTACGACGAGCGTCGCGTCACGCCGCTGCATCGCTACGACGCCGAGCAGCGCAGCACCGTGCTCGGGCTGGAGTCGGTCGGGCGCGGATTGCCCACCTCCGGCGGCGATCGCGACGACGAGTCGGGCGAGTTGAACCTCGCGCTTCCCACCAGTGTGCCCCTCGACCTCGACCTCGAGCTGGGCGGCACGCAGTCCTCCCTCGAGCTCGGAGGGCTCGCGCTGCGCTCCTTGCGCCTCGAGTGCGGGGCGACCGATGCCGCCGTCGTGTTCTCGACGCCGAATCGCGCCCGCATGCGCGACATGGAGATCGACGTTGGCGCGGCCGACTTCTCGGCTGTCCTGCTGGGCAACGCGAACGCAGAGCAGATCCGCGTCCGCGGGGGCGTCGGCGTGATCGATCTCGACTTCGGCGGGACGTGGACGCAGGACATGAACGTCGTGGCGCGCCTGGCGGTCGGGAAGCTGACGTTGCGCATCCCGAGCGACGTGGGCGTGCGGCTCGAGGTGCAGCGCGTGGCGGCGGGGTTCGAGCACGACGGCTTCGTGAAGCGGGACGACGCCTGGTACTCGGATAATTACGATGCGGCGCGCTACAAGCTCCGGCTCCGCGCCGAGACGTACTTCGGCAAGCTCGACATCCAGCGCGGCTCGCGCTGAGCGTCAGGCGGGCGGGAGCAGCAGCACCTCGCTCCCGCGCGTCAACCCGAGCTGCGTCGCCGCATTGCCGTCGCGGCGTGCGATCTCCACCAGGCCACTCGATCCCACGAGCGCCACGAGCGCACCGGGCGGCACGTCGCTGTAGGAGCGCGACAGGGGCAGCCGGTGCCCGCCGACGAACAGCACGCCGCCGCGCCGCGCCATCAGATTGGTGACGGCGTTGCCGAACCGATCGATCGTGATCACCACGCCGGCGATCGTGCCGTCCTC
>DASSIC010000128.1:0-2360 GCA_035692325.1 Gemmatimonadaceae bacterium
ACACGACCTTGTCGAACACCGAGTCGTGCGGCGCGATGAACACCACCGGCATGTCGGCGTCGATCAGCGCGATCGGACCATGCTTCATCTCCGCCGCCGGATAGCCCTCGGCGTGGATGTAGCTGATCTCCTTGAGCTTCAACGCGCCCTCGAGCGCAACGGGGAAGTTGTAGCCGCGGCCGAGGTACAGGAAGTTCGTCGCGTCGGTGAACGCCTCGGCGATCTTCTCCACCTCCGGCGCGCGGTCGAGGATGCTCTGGATCTGTTCCGGCAACGCCTCCATCGCCAGCGCGATCTCGCGCCCCTGCACCACCGACATGTTGCGGATGCGCCCCAGCTTCAGCGTCAGCAGCGCGAGCGCGATCACCTGGCTCGTGAACGCCTTGGTCGACGCCACGCCGATCTCCGGCCCGGCGTGGAGGTAGATGCCGCCGTCGTCCTCGCGCGCGATCGTCGAGCCGACCTGGTTGACGAGCCCCAGCGTCTTGGCGCCGCGCCGCTTGGCCTCGCGCATCGCCGCCAGCGTGTCCGCCGTCTCCCCCGACTGGGAGATCACGACGCACAGCGTCTTGTCCGTCACGATCGGATTGCGATACCGGAACTCCGACGCGTACTCCACCTCGCATCGGATGCGCGCGTGCTCCTCGATCATCAGCTCGCCGATCAACGCGCTGTGCCAGCTCGTGCCGCACGCCGTGATGATGATCTGATCCAGGTTCTGGAGCTCGTCCATCGTGAGATTGAGACCGCCGAGCTTCGAGAACCCTTCGTCGGTCACGAGCCGGCCGCGCATCGTGTTCTCGATCGTCTGCGGCTGCTCCATGATCTCTTTCAGCATGAAGTGATCGAAGCCGCCCTTCTCGATCTGATCGAGATCCCACTCGATGCGGCTGACGCCCTTGTTGACCTTCTGCTGGTAGAGATCCGACACGGTATAGCCTTCACGCGTCAGCACCGCCATCTCGCCGTCGTCCAGGTACACGACCTGACGGGTGTGCGCCAGGATCGCCGCCACGTCGCTCGCGACGTAGTTCTCGCCCTCACCGATGCCGATGAGCAGCGGGCTTCCCTTGCGCGCCGCCACGATCTTGTCCGGATCGTCGGCCGAGATCACCGCGATGCCGTACGTCCCCTCCACGAGCGCGAGCGCATCCACCACGGCGTTCTCGAGGTTGCCGTCGAACGCCGCCTCGATCAGATGCGCCAGCACCTCGGTGTCGGTGTCCGACACGAACACGTGGCCCGTCTTCTTGAGCATTGCCCGCAGCGGCCCGTAGTTCTCGATGATCCCGTTGTGCACCACCGAGATTCGCCCCTTGCAGTCGTGGTGCGGATGCGCGTTGCACTCGTTCGGTGGCCCGTGGGTCGCCCAGCGCGTGTGCGCGATGCCGATCATCCCGTGGATCGGATTCGCGACGATCGCCTTCTCGAGCATGGCGATCTTTCCCTTCGCCTTTCGCGTCTCGAGGCCGTTTCCGTTCATCAGCGAAACACCCGCCGAGTCGTAGCCGCGGTACTCCAGCCGCTTGAGGCCGTCCACGAGCAGGCCTGTCGCCTGCTTGCCGCCGATGTATCCGACAATTCCGCACATGTGTCGCGTCCTCGAATGAGAGACCGTTCCGACCAGCTCAGCCGGCCAGCGCGTCCAACGGCACCCGCGACCGCCGCACCAGCTCGCGTGCCCCGGCCTCGTCCGGCGCCTCGGCGATCACCCGCACGATGGGCTCCGTTCCCGACGGGCGCACATGCACCCACCGGTCGGGCCAGGCCAGTCGTAGTCCGTCCTGCGTGTCCGCCGTCGCGTCCGGAAACGCCGACTGCAACGCGGAGTACACCGCATCCAGGCTCGCGTTCGGGCGCGGCAGCTTGTCCTTCACGATCACGTAGCGAGGCAGCGACGCCACGATCGCCGAGAGCGGCCGCCCCTCCTCCACCAGTAATTGCAGGACCAGGGCCGCGCCGATGGGTGCGTCGCGTCCCAGATGCACTTCGGGCAGAATGACCCCGCCATTCCCCTCCCCACCGATCGGCGCGTTCAGCTCCCGCATCCGCACCGCCACGTTGACCTCGCCGACCGGCGCCCGGACCGCCTCCGCGCCCGCGCTGCGTGCGGCGTCCTCCACCACGAGGCTCGTCGAGAGGTTCGTCACCACCGCGCCCTTCCGGTGCCGAAGCACGACCTTCGCAGCGAGCGCGAGCGTGTAGTCCTCGCCGATCGCCCGCCCACCGTCCGCCACCAGCGCCAGCCGGTCGACGTCAGGGTCCACCGCGAGCCCGACATCGGCGCCGCTGTCCTTCACCAACTGCTCCAGCTCCTTCAGATTCTCGGGCACCGGTTCCGGCTCCCGGGGGAACCGCCC